>SKGY01000076.1 GCA_007117235.1 Balneolaceae bacterium | reverse complement strand
GTTTTCGAGCATCAATTTTCTGTACTCTTCAGCTTTCTCCTGAAGTTCAGCCGGAATCTCAACAACATCATATTTAGCACCAAGAGACTCTTCATCCCAAATAATACCTTCCATGTTGATTAAATCCACAATACCCTTAAAGTTTTCCTCAGATCCGATTGGAATCTGAATTGGAATCGGGTTTGCGTTAAGCTTGTTTCTCATCTGCTCAACTACATTGTAGAAGTCTGCACCGGTTCTGTCCATCTTATTAACGAACGCCATACGCGGCACCTTATACTTGTTAGCCTGACGCCAAACTGTTTCTGACTGCGGCTGTACAGCACCAACTGAGCAAAATACACCTATCGCACCATCGAGAACCCGAAGCGATCTTTCTACTTCGACTGTAAAATCTACGTGACCGGGAGTATCAATAATATTAATACGGTGATCTTTCCAGATACAGTGGGTAGCAGCGGATTGAATTGTAATTCCTCTCTCCTGCTCCTGTTCCATCCAGTCCATAGTTGCAGCACCGTCATGCACTTCACCCATTCGGTGACTACGGCCAGTGTAGAACAACACACGCTCAGATACGGTAGTTTTACCGGCATCGATGTGTGCCATAATTCCGATGTTTCGCGTTCTGCGAATTCGGTCTATGATTTTAGGATCTGCTTTTGCGTTTACTTCTGACATGATTGAACGTGTATTAAAAAATTTTAGAATCTAAAGTGTGCGAATGCTTTGTTGGCTTCTGCCATACGGTGTGTTTCGTCTTTTTTACGAACGGCACCACCTTCATTATTTGATGCATCAATTAATTCACGGCTAAGTCTGAGTGCCATGGATTTATCATTTCTTTGTCTTGATGCACGAATCAGCCATCTCATTCCAAGAGCGGTTCCTCTTTCTGATCTTACTTCACTAGGAACCTGGTAGGTTGCACCACCAACTCGCCTGCTCTTAACTTCCACAACCGGGGAAGCATTTGTAAGGGCTGACTTAAACACCTCCAATGGCGGCTCGCCTGTTTTCTCTTCAATTACCTCAAATGCCTGATATAAAATCTTTCGTGCAACACCTTTCTTACCGTCACGCATTAAATTGTTCACAAAACGTGTAACCAATTTATCGTGGAATATCGGATCCGGTTGTACTTCTCTTTTTTCTGCTTTTCTTCTGCGCATAATCTATAAGGTTAAAAGCTCTTTATTACCCTTTTGGTTTTTTGGTACCGTAGTGGCTTCTTCCTTGTTTACGGTCGTCAACACCTGCCGTATCCAATGTTCCACGTACGATGTGATATCGCACACCAGGAAGATCCTTTACTCTTCCACCGCGAATCAGTACAATACTGTGTTCCTGCAAATTGTGACCTTCACCGGGTATATATGCAGTAACTTCTAAGCCGTTTGTTAACCTAACCCTTGCTACCTTACGAAGAGCAGAGTTTGGCTTCTTTGGAGTTGTTGTGTAAACACGGGTACATACGCCGCGTTTTTGTGGACAGTTTTGCAATGCAGGAGCAGTTGTTTTACTCACTTTGCGATTTCTGCCGTTTCGAATTAATTGGTTTATTGTAGGCACGGAATTACGTGTTTGGTTTCGTAAAATCTAGAGCTGATAAAGATAGCATTTTTATAGACAGCATTGCAAAATATTTGTCTACATTTTTTCTCTTTATTTTAAAAAAGCCTAAATAGTTACATTTTCGATTCATCATCACCCAGGAAAGTGTCATTTTTGATATTAACTGATATATAACTTTATAACAATTTTGAAGCTTTTAGATCTACAAAATCTTAGTGAAAAACGACTCAAGGCACTTCAGTCTGTAGGGATAACTCACCCGGAAAATCTGCTCACTTTAATTCCGCGCAGGTATATCGATAAATCCAATATCAAACCTATAAGAACCCTGAGTGAAACCACCGAACCGATTACTGTTGTCGGGCGGGTGAAGTCGACCAATGTGAGTGGTTACAAACAGAAGAAACGCCTCGAGGTGATTATCCAGGATGAGACCGGCTCTCTTAAAGCTGTATTCTTTAAAGGATGGAAATACTACATCACGCAGTTCAATGTGGGTGAATGGGTCTCCCTGTTTGGCCCAGTGAAACGATATGGGCACTATATGAGTATGGCTCATCCGGAGGTAGACAAGGTAAAATCACCTGACGACGTTACGCAATATGACACCCTCATTCCCATATATCCAAGTAATAAACATTTTTCAAAAGGGTATATATCCAATCAGCTTTTAAAGGGGTGGATCGAGCAAATTTTAGAATCCACAACGGTTCCAGAGTTTTTGCCGGAGTCGTCTCTGAAGCGCCACAATCTCTACAATCGCCAGGAAGCCTTCCGCAAGATTCATCAGCCCGAAAACAGTAAGCAGGCCACCACCGCTCTTGAACGGTTTAAGTATGAAGAGTTTTTCCTATTTGAGCTGAGTATGGCAAAAATAAAGAGCATTCGTATTGAACGTACAGAGGGAACCGTGTTAAAAGCCGGAGACCTCACCAAAAAATTCTTTAATGAGATTCTTCCGTTTGAGCTCACCGACGGACAAAAACACTCCCTATCCGATATCAAAACAGATCTTGCTTCCGGTACACAGATGAACCGCTTGATACAGGGTGATGTGGGCGCCGGAAAAACCGTGGTGGCAATTGGTGCTATGCTTATGGCGATCGACAACAGCATGCAGGCCGCGCTGATGGCCCCGACCGAAATTTTGGCTGAACAGCACTATCAAACCATCAAACAGTATATCGAGCCGCTGGGGTTGAATTTCAGGCTGCTGACCGGCGGGCAGAAAACGGCACTGCGCCGGGATATTCTGACTGATATTGAGGGCGGTAGTTGTGATATCGTGGTGGGCACGCACGCCATCTTCCAGGAGAAAGTGACGTTCCACAAACTGGGTCTTGCCGTGATTGATGAGCAGCACCGCTTTGGGGTGAAACAGCGTAACGAGATGTTGATGAAAGGCAGCAATCCCCATCTTTTGGTAATGTCGGCCACACCCATTCCCCGCTCGCTGGCCATGACCATCTATAGCGATCTGGATATTTCAATTATTAAAGATATGCCGGCCGGGCGCAAACCGATCAAAACTGCAGTGCGTACAGAAAAAGAGCGGAGTAAAATTTATGATTTCCTGGAACAGAGCATCAAAAACGAAGATCAGGCTTATGTGGTTTTTCCGTTGATTGAGGAGTCGGAAGCGATGGATCTGAAAGATGCCACCATGGGATTTGAGAAGCTGAAGCGCCGGTTTCCTGAGTTCCGGATTGCCCTTCTGCATGGAAAGATGAAACCCGACGAGAAAGAGGGAATCATGAAACGGTTTGTAGCCGGTGAAATTCAGATTTTGGTTTCGACAACAGTCATTGAAGTGGGTGTGGATGTACCCAACGCTTCCATCATGATTATTGAACACGCCGAACGGTTCGGGCTTTCACAGCTGCACCAGTTGCGGGGACGAATCGGCCGCGGCAGCAAACAGAGCTACTGTATTCTGATGCCGGATGTAAAGCTCAGCAAATCGGGACGGTTCCGTCTCAAGAAAATGGTGGACACCAACGACGGCTTCGAAATTGCCGAGGCAGACCTGAAACTGCGCGGGCCGGGTGACTTTCTCGGCACCAAGCAGAGCGGGCTGCCGGAGTTTAAATTCGGGGATATCGTGGAAGACAGGCTTCTGTTGGAGCAAGCCAAAAACGATGCGTGGAATATCATTAAAACAGACCCGGATTTAGAAAAATCTGAGCATAAAGAATTGAAAAAGGTTTTTGAGCCCTATTTTAAGGAGAGGGCCGAGTTTTTTGGAGTGGGGTAGACAGTGCGTCCGTGCGTCCGAAAATCAGTTTTACATTTGGATTGAAAACATACTAATCCAGCTGAAATAATACTGAACAAATCATGTTAGTTATTGGTTTAATTCGTGCACCCTGCGTGTCAATAATAGATAGAAAGGTTGTAGGTCGGGAAAGGTGTCTCTATAACAATGAAAACTTATCTTTTCCCTGGTTTTTAAATCAACAGTTGTAAATCCGCATCCTCTTCCCCCCACTACCATATATCTCTCGTTAAATGTAAGATGTGCAATATTTGACCAAACCGGCTGACCCGATTCATGAAATAAATAGAAGGAATTCATTTCCCTGTTTCCCTCAGTATTATAAACCGTGATTTTTCCGGTAGGATCCTTAGGAAATCTGCTAAATAATGGTGCTATCGGATCAGAAAAATAGACCTCCTTTCCATCCTTTCGAGACACAATATACCTGTGATAAGTTGATGGTATAGAATTGATTATTTCACCCTTTCTCAAATCTATTACCAACCCATTTGAGAAAAACAGAAAATCTCCACCATAACTGATGTGCATATACTTGGGTTTCAAATACTCATTGTACTCTTCGAATAAGTAGGAATGCTCTCCTGTTTCATAATTTTTTCTGTTCAATCGCTGCTCCTCATCAATGTAATACACCAAATTATGGTTACGATCTACATCATATGCCAGGCTTTGATCTGACATTTCAGGAAATCCAATACTTAAGTTAGTAAGCTCGATAAAACTGTCTGATGTCTGGTCAATTCTGCCAAAGGAACGATTACTGCCGGTAGAATCGGGCGAAGTTATAAAATAGATTTCATGGTCATGACCTCGCTTCAGAAATGTAGCTTCTTGATATACCTCCTTAATCTCCCAAGTAAGAACATTAACTTTATATACCGCACCTTTACTATTCGAGACCCTAATCCGGTTCGGAGTCATACTCACATACAGATGACGACCGTCAGGCGTTGGAACAATATCGACGACATAGTCTTCCCCAGCAAAACCATCGAATGTATCCAGTATTTCACCTGTAACCGGATCGATTACCCCAATTTTTTCAAAATCCCTTTGCTTGTTATAAGTAATAACTACGTAATCAGAAAGGTCCTCCTCAAGCCAAACAATATCTGTACGCTGATCCTGCTCAAGCAACCCGCATCCTCCCAACAGAACTGTGGCAAGTAAAATGAATCCTAGGTATATAGCTAATTTCATCATGACACTAACTCTCATTATTGATATCATATTATGAGTTGTAGAAAGGTCATTACACGTTTTTTGTTATTAATTATTTTATTAAAAAATAGTTTAGATCTTTTTTATAAAGTGGTTTAAGATCTGATGAGTACTCATTTACAACTATACAACCTGGGACGGCTGTATACCTATAAAAACTTTCAGAAGTAATTGAGTTAAGTGAGTTATTTCGTCCTTCCCTCCACGATCTTGTCGTACTCCTCATCATTAGGTTCCCACAGTTCCACGCGGTTGCCTTCGGCGTCGAGAATGTGGGCGAATTTTCCGTAATCGTGTTTTTCTATGTCATCGATTATCTGAACTCCCTCTTTGCGCAGCTGACCGACTAATGCTTCCAGGTTTTCCACCCGGTAGTTAATCATAAACTGTTGATCAGCTGAACCTGCGTAACTGCTTTTTTTGCTGTTTACACTCCATTGGGTGAACCCTTTCTTAGCAGGCTGATCTGCCTGCCTCCATTCAAAGTTGGTTCCCCATTTGTCAGTTTGCAACCCAAGATGTTTTTGGTACCACTGTTTCATTTCGTCGGGGTCTTCGCATTTGAAGAAGATGCCGCCAATGCCTGTTACTTTTTTCATGGGCCTGTGGATAAATTACAGTTGGGTTTTAATGAATTTAGCTGAATAATTATCAAACTCAATGGCATGGATGCATTTGAACACCCACTCAAATTTTCCATTCAGAACCATTATCGAGAAATTTTCTACCACGAAGACACAAAGGCACGAAGTTACACGAAGAAATATACTCACCGCAAAGACCTTCGTGAAACTTTGTGTCCTCGTGCCTTCGTGGCCAATTCACTGAAAGTGTGAAACTTGCACATTACTTCTTTCTCAGAACCCCTCCCCTCAAGGGGAGACTACACTCCCGCCATGTTTAGTATTTTCTTGTACTCCTCTTCGGTTACTTCGGTGATGGATAGGCGGTTTCGTTTGAAGAGCTGCATTTCGAGTAATTCTTCGTCCTCTTTCAAGGCGTCGCGTGTGACGGGGTTTTCGAATTTGCGGATGAATTTCACATCAATCAACTGCCAGCGAGGTTCACTTTCGCTGCTTTTTTCGTCGAAATATTTGCTATCGGGGTCGAACTGCAGTGGATCCGGATAAGGCTCAGTACATACTTCCATCTCTCCTACTATGGACGGTGGTTTTACGTTGGAGTGGTAAAAAAAGGCGTGGTCGCCTACGTTCATTTTGTCTCTCATGATGTTTCGGGCTTCGTAGTTACGAACCCCGCTCCAGTGAATTTGGCTGTCTCGTTTAAGGTCGTCAATGCTGTATGCGTCGGGTTCGGATTTCATTAACCAGTACTGTTTTTTGCTCATCGTGAAGATTTTCTAAAATTTTGAATTCCTGTCGAGTCGTTTCTGCCTCGACACCTGCTTGGTTCAGTTCTTACAACAATTTATAAGGTTTATAGTTCAAGTAGTAGGATTTTTCAAATTGTTCAATCCTTTACAATATCAATGTGGAATTTTTGACTGTGGGAAGATAAATTGTGACGATTGGCTATTTGTTTTTTACGAGGTTAATACGTCTATTTCGGGCTGATAACTCAAGCTACCACCCCCTGCCCCTCCTTACACAGGAGGGGAGTATTCATTACCCCAATTTATAATCGAACTAAGGTTTTAAAGATTCATTGTGCCATTGCCTAATCAAAAACTAAAACGTGATGTTCTTTTCTGGAGTGGCGGAAAGGATTCGTTCTTGGCACTACGGTATTTTCAGGATGAATCGGAAGATGATCCCCTACTGCTCACTACCTATGATGATGAGAGTGGACTTGTGCCCCATCAAAATATTCCTATTCGAAGAGTTCAGGAACAGGCGATGCATCTGGGTTTAATTCTCTATACAGTTCCACTCTTTTATCCGGCTTCAAATGAGCAGTATCTTGAAACACTCAACAAGAGTTTTGAAATGCTGCCATATACCATAAATCATCTCGTTTTCGGAGATCTCCATATTGCAGATATTCGTTCATGGAGGGAGAGACAGTTCTCTGAAATGGGGTTTAAAACCCGTTTCCCGATCTGGCAAAAACCTTATTATGAACTATTTGACCGGCTTGAAGAGGAGAACGTAACTGTAAAAATTTCGGGAGTGATGTCTGAGTTTGACGAGTATATTAAACCGGGCTCACTCTTCAATCGCAATTTTGCCGATGCTCTGCCAGACAATATTGACCCGATGGGTGAAAAGGGGGAGTTCCATACCGAATTGGTTTTTTGATAAAAATAGGATCAACATATACATCAAGATATTTTAATTTTCCTTAGTATAAACGAGTTTATTTCATTGTTTAAATTAGCTTTCTGCTTATAAATCCCGGATACTCAAGCTAATTCTATATATTTACAGATAATAAAATATTCCTTCAAAAAAGCAACTGATGAGCATCTACAAAATTAACAATAGACCCGTAAAGTTTATCTGTATCGCACTACTCTCGATGATATTGACGGCAGAAGTTCAAAGTCAGGATGTGAATGAGGAACAGTACATCCAGTGGACCTCATCTGTAGGCCAAATGCTTTACAGTTATCATTCAGCCTTTGATATTGCCGTTCGAACCATTTATCAACAAACCGGATCGGATGATATTCCAAAACTATATGCTGGCGGGCCTTATGACGGTGGTTGGGCTTTCAGTTTTGGAGAAATAGAGAGTAATGGTGAGTTTATACTTACTTATGGGGTAATTATCGACGCAAATGGGAAGGTATTGAGTTTTGATCATTTTGACTTCCGAAGGGTTGCCTCAACACATCACACACTTGCTGCACATGCGCTATTGGAAGTAAAGGAAGACTTTAAAGAGTTCAGGAGTGAGGCTGATAAATTTGAAGCAGAGGTTTTCAGGTATGCAGTTTTACCCTTTCCCAGAAATCAACTTACTGCCTTTGCGTCCCCAAAACAGATCTGCAATAATGCTACTCTTGTAGGGAATGACATCATGTATACTCTTACCAGAGCAGATAGCAAAATTATTTCTCGAACCCGATTTATTCATTCTCTTATAAACTTCCCATTTGATAAACCGGATAACGTTGTAGCGATAGCCCTCAAAGTTCCTGATAATCCAATGCCATCACCGGTAGATGTATTGACAGCTATGGAGCGAGGCGAAAGAGTTGCGGTATTTGCCGGCATGGGGGCATTTATGATTGAACCGGATGGAACTATGAAGAAGCTTTCGGATGATGATCCTATGGTAAAGGATCTGCAGGAATAGAATCAGCTTTAATCAAGTGGAAAGTTGGTTTATTACTGCTCTCAACCATACCGCTCGATGTACCAGGTCACGGTTTTTGTTAGGAGGTCGTCGAAGTCCTGGGAAGGCTGCCAGTTGAGTTGTGACTTGATTTTTGAGGCATCAACCGAGTAACGGAAATCGTGTCCGGGTCGGTCAGTTACGAAAGAGATCAGGTTTTTGTAGTCACCTTCAGGTCCGTCACCTTTTTCCCGGTTCAGAATATCACAAATGTGATGAACCAGCTCGATATTTTTCCACTCGTTGTCGCCGCCAATATTGTAAACCTCTCCCTCACTCCCATTGAAGAACACCTCAACAAGCGCCTTACAGTGATCTTCTACATACAACCAGTCGCGGACGTTTTCCCCTTTTCCATAAACGGGAATCGGTTCATGAGCCAGTGCTTTTCGTATAACGGTCGGAATAAGTTTTTCGTCGTGCTGATGGCGTCCGTAGTTGTTGGAGCAGTTTGTAATTACGGTGTTCATCCCATAGGTGTGGTAGTAAGATCTCACAATCATATCACTACCTGCCTTGGAAGCTGAATAGGGCGAATTTGGCGCATAAGGAGTTGACTCTGTGAATGAACCGGTCTCACCCAAAGTGCCATACACTTCATCAGTTGAGACGTGCAGGAATCGTTTTTTTAAATCTTCTTCCGCCTCATCACTGTTCCAAAACTGCCGGCACTCTTCAAGTATGTTAAACGTACCCACCACATTGGAGAGAATAAACGGCTCAGGGCCCTGGATTGAGTTATCTACGTGAGATTCTGCTGCCAGATGAAACACGCCATCAGGCTTCCAGTTTTTAACAGCAGCTTTAACTGCGTTTCTGTCTACTAGATCCAGTTTCTTGAAGTGATATCGGCGCGATTGCTTCAGCTCACTAAGAAAGGATATATCCGAAGCGTAGGTAAGCTTATCGATGTTCAAAATCTCAAGATCGGGGTAGTTGTTGTACAGATGAAGTATCAGATTTGAACCTATAAAACCTGCTCCTCCGGTGACAATTAATCTCATTCTGCTGAATTTTCTTAGTTAGTAATAATAATCTAAAAGGTTTATTTAAAACAGATGCTTAGAGTCAACATCATCAAGATATGGTAATGCCTGATCTTTTTCCGACAATATCGGCGAATCAACCATCCAGTTAATTTTCAGCGACGAGTCATTCCATTTTATCCCTCTCTCCAGCTCACTGTTGTAGTAATCGTTACATTTATAATATACCGTAGCTTCATCAGAGAGTACAGAAAAGCCATGGGCAAATCCTGTTGGAATTAGCATCATATGTCTGTTTTCACTGCTCAAGCGAGCCGAAAAATGCTTACCAAATGTTGATGAATTTTCCCGCATATCCACAGCTACATCCAAAATTTCTCCTTTCGGAACCATCACAAGCTTTGCCTGAGAGGCAGGCGGCAACTGGTAGTGAAGTCCACGCAACGTCCCTTTTTTTGAGACGGATATATTGTCCTGAACAAACCCATAGTCCAGCCCCTGTTCTTTAAACATATGGACACGATAGGTTTCCAGAAAGTGGCCTCTGTCGTCACCAAATATTTTTGGTTTAATAAGCCAAACATTTTGTAGTGGTGTTTTTTCAAATGTCATCTCAACTCCTTTTTC
>SKGY01000051.1 GCA_007117235.1 Balneolaceae bacterium | reverse complement strand
TTATCTCGTCAATCACATTTATGTATGAGGGACTATCCTGCATTGTTTTAGGATCTCCCTGGGAGTGCATCAAAACATATCCCGCTTTATACTTAGAACAAAGCTCTGCAAAGCCCGGTTCTTTCCTTAAACCACTAACGTCGTTTACAATATGAGCGCCATTTTCAAGGGCTTGTTTCGCCACTTCAAGCTTGGTGGTATCTATAGAGAATATTATATCTGGGAACGAAGAAATTGCCTTCGTTAAAACCGGTATTACTCTGTCGATTTCATCTTTTTCTGAGACTGGTTCTGAGCCGGGACGTGTTGATTCTCCTCCAACATCAATGATATGAGCTCCCTGATCAATCATCTCTTCAATTCGCTGAAGAGCAAGATCTGTACTATTAAATTCTCCACCATCAGAAAATGAATCCGGAGTCACATTCAGTATTCCCATTATTTTGGGAGTACCGAAATGTAGCACCTGAGCACCAAATTTAAATGGAGATTGATTTTTCACGTGTTGTCATGATTTACTGAATGAGCTTTCAGGTTAACAAGTTTTGTCAACTGATATAAAAAAAGCGGGACGATGCCCGCTTTAGTTCATTCAGTCCCAATCTTCCTGAAGAAGATCGAGTTTATTCTTTTTCTCTGCCCAGTCATCTGCATCTGGCAGAGCATCTTGTGTTTCGTTGATTACACGATCATCCCATTTTTCTGCAAGACGTTCGTTTAGTTCAATATAGTGCTCCCACTCTTCCGGAACCTCATCGTCGGGAAAAATCGCTTCGACGGGACATTCGGATACACATGCATCACAGTCAATGCACTCTAATGGGTCGATTGTCAAAAAATTTGGCCCTTCACGGAATGCATCAACCGGACAAACAGCCGCACAGTTTGTGTATTTGCAATTCACACAGGGTTCAGTTACTACATATGCCATCTAAAAAGAATTTTCTAAGTTTTAATTTTCAATGTGATTGTATCCGAAATTAGATTAAGATGCAATCGAAATTTAGTTTACTGCTCAATTGAAATTAGAATCTAAATAACTTTCATAATGTTCCCACCCAATTAAAAGCAGTTATCGCAGCAGTATATTTTTTAAAAGTTCCGGGTCACCATCGTTTTGTGCAGGCTCTGTTCCTATCAAATAATTAAGTAGTTCATAAATATGAACAGACTCAAATGGTGGTGCAATCTCACCCTGCTTGAATTCTGGCCCTTTAGCCGCAAAGAAAGTTCTCATTTCGGGCGCATAATTATCGAAACCGTGAGCACCGGCTACAATTCCCCTCTGCTCATAAAACGCACGATTTGTTATTGTATAAGAGACATCTGCAATCATAATGATTTCAGGAATCCTATAATGGTTTCTGAACCTAAACCTTTCAGGTAGTTCATCCCTCCAATAAACTGTATAGTTTTGCTCACTTAGCTTGAGTGCATTATATACATCATCTGCTCTGCCAGAATTTGGCTTTAACATTGCAACCGGCGACCAATCTATAACATCCACATGATTTATGTTAATTATATCATCCAGAAAAATGATTTTATCATGTGATAGTTCAGCCATACCATGGTCGGAAGTCAACAGGATACTTATTGAGTCTGATAACCCAATTTCATCAAGTTTATCAATCAAATAACCAAGCAGATTATCCATCTCTAAAACGGCCTCATCTACTTCTGCTGAATTGGGACCGAATGCATGCCCACGGCTATCTATAAAACTAAAGTAAAGGGTTCCAAAATCAGCTTTAATATCACCAGCCGGATCAAACCAAGCTGCTATACTATCAATCCTGGCACTATCCGGCACAGAGCCGTCATAGTCTTTCCATATTGTAGGACGAACTCCATTTATTGATGACTCTGATCCCGGCCAGAAAAACGTTACGGTTGTTCTATTCTGTTTTTCAGCGGTTGCCCAGATTGGTTCACCACCCCACCAGTCTTCTCCTTTTTCATAATCATCGGGTGGACCGTAGCTGAATCGTGCATCCAACTCATAATCAAAAAAGCTGTTCGCAATTATTCCGTGATTTTCAGCGTATAGCCCTGTTACAATTGACCAGTGATTCGGAAATGTTTTTGTTGGAAATATGGGTATCAAATATTCTGCACTTACACCTTCAGATAAAAACTGATCGAAATTTGGTGTGTCGTTTCTTTCCAGATAATCATTCATTAACCCATCTATTGACACCAATAGAACGGGATGTTTTTCATTTTGCGACTCTTCATTACTATTACATTGAATGGTTGCAAAACATATCAATATTGGCAGCACCCAAACTAAAAATCGTTTGTTCATTCTGTTTATACAGTTTTGATTTTAACTAATTTATGATCAAAAGATACATATTTAGTATAAAAAAAGGGCTCCCGATTTCTCAGAAGCCCTCAATTTTAAAACGTAATGTTTACGTCAGATTCAGATTAGTTGAACATATAACGAACACCAAACTGCGCACTCCAAGTGTTGTTGATGTTTACATTTTGTCTGAATGATTCAGCACCTGAGGTAATTTGGTTTGCAACAGTGAACTGTGCATTACCGGCGCCATCAGCACCTTGGTAAACCATTGGGTTTGTCTGAACTGGAGATTTTGAAACGCCCCATTCATTGTTCAACAGGTTACCTACGTTCAGTACATCAAACGTTAACTGAAGTTTGTGCTGATTTCTGAACAGGTTCACATCTTGTGAAACTCTGAAGTCAAATCTGTGCAACCATGGTAGTGTAGCACCATTTCGCTCAGTGATTTCTCCTCGCTTGCCGCTCAGGTATGGATCTTGAGAAATAAATGCATCAAGATCATTCCATTGTTGTGCAGCTGATCGAACCACATTGCCGTCACCATCAGTGATGTCAATTAATTGAGCTTCAGCTTGGTTTTGAGGAACATACATCAAGCGAACACCTGAACCGTCACCAAAGTTACCTGAATATGTGTAGCTATATCTTCCCTGGTCACCACCTACGTAAACAAGGGAGAAGCGTGTCAGGTTATTTGCACTGATAGTTCTCGTATCGTATGCAAGCTGAGCAACAATTCTGTTAGGTGTATCAAATCTTGAGAAGCCTGTTTCAGGATTGTTTCTGTCATCAATAGCTGTATCAGGCCATAGTGACTGTGCCTGTGAACCACCAATTAGTCCGTAATCACGAGCCTGGCTACGTGTGTAATTGAAATTCGCATACAGTCCAAAATCCCACGTTTTTTCAAGTCCAAAGTTCATAGATACATATGACCCTGAGTTGATGTTTGTGAGATAGTAAACTTCTCTCAAGTTAGTTCCAGCAGCACCGGGTAGTTGTTGCTGATAGAGATTATATGAGTTACCTGCTACGTTTACAGACTGTCCTGTTCTCTGGTGTGCTAGGTTCACTGCCAGTGGACTGTTAAAGTCTTTAGATACGATAAATTCAGCAGTACCAATTATTCCATAAGGAAGCATTTGATCAACAGCTAAGTTAGATCTCCAAACTTGTGGAAGTTTGAAATCGTCTGCAGTAACGTTGATTTGGTTTGGAATCTCAGCTGATAATGTAGAAGGATCCGGTCTGTAAAAGTTTGGATCCGGCTGAAATCCTTGCCATGTCGGGTTTCCGCCTTGTCCCCAATCTGCTGCGAAATAACCTCTTTGACCACGCTGAACACCATTTGCATTAATCTGGTTTGAAATCCAAACGAATGGAAGTCTACCTGAGAAGATACCGGTTCCACCACGAAGCTGTGTTGTTCTGTCGCCGTTTACATCCCAGTTAAATCAAACTCTTGGAGACCACAGTGGGTTAATTCCTGGGAAGTTACTCACATCAGGAGTAATGTTATCTCCACCTCTTGGGTTTGGAATAGATAGATTTAACCCTTCAACAGCAGTGTTTCTAGGAGCATCCACAGGATAGAATGGAAGATCAACTCTTAAACCGGCGGTTAATTTGAAATCAGGGTTTAGCTGAAATTCATTCTGTACATACAGACCGATTTGAGCAAAGTTAACTTCATCAAGCGGAAGTGTTGTTGGATTGTCTTCATCATATGTAAATCCTATTGCAAAGTGAGATGGGCGTACGCTTAGGTCACCGTCAATCACAGAAGCAACGAAATCATCATATGTAGGATATCGATACCATGAGTTCCATACTGGGTTAAAAGCGTTTGCAAACGTCATGTATTCGAAGTTAGCACCCGCAGTAATTGTATTTCTACCTGTAAAGTAAGTAAGAGTATTAGAAACGCTGAAAGTATCGTTGTCTAACAAGTTACCAACAGTAAATAGCTCGTTACCTAATGACATGTAGTAAACATTCGGCTCGCCACCTAGTGGCTCCAAAATCTCAATCATAGGAAATACCTGTCCACCCGGTACACTTCTTTGAGGATCGGTAGTCCATGTATAACCTACTCGGAAATTGTTTGCGAGATTATTGCTAAGCGTTGAGTTAAGCTCACCTACAAGTGAGGTAACTACATTGTCAACTTGGTAATTGGCATTTCTGAAAGTCAATGCATCCGGCCCTGAACGACTCGTATTTCTGTATCTTTCTGAACCAGGAAACCCTCTGATACTATTACCGTTAATGTTAACATCACGGAAGCTGTCGAAACGGTTAAGTCTAACCATTGCACGGTGCTGGTTATTGATGTTATAGTCAACACGAGCATTAAGACGAAGTGCTTCATTAGCAAATGGTATGTTTTCAAAACCACCTGTGTTATAACCGTAAAGAGAAGACATCTGCTCTCTCACGAATTCTGCCTGAGATAGCGGTACACGGGTTATCTGAACACCATCCGGTGATTCACCCGGACGTAGAGCACGACGGCTGTCTCCCGGATTGTCAGCTTCTTCCTGCTCAACAGAAACAAAGAAGAATAATTTATCCTGAATGATTGGTCCACCAAGTGAAAAACCAACTGTTCTGGTGAAAGAGTCATCTACAGTCAGCTCGTTGTCACCGATTTGTGTTCCAACAAAATCCTGGTTTCTGTAGTATGTATAAACAGTACCAATAAACCTGTTGCTACCACTTTTAGTAATGGCGTTAACATTAGCACCGGTAAAACCACCCTGGCGTACATCATAAGGAGCAAGGTTGATTTGAACCTCTTCGATGGCATCTAAACTGATTGGGTTTCCACCTGCAAACTGTGAAGATCCTAAACCGAAGTTGTTGTTATAAACATTTCCATCAACAGTATAGTTGTTGAATCTGTTATCTCTACCGGCAAAACTTGAACCACTACTTTGTGGAGTAAGCTTTGTTAAATCTTCAATATTTCGGCTGATCGTTGGAATATTAACGATGCGATCGGATGTCAGGTTTGTTGAAGCACCTGTTCGCTCATCATTAAAAATACGGCTGCCAAGTGCAGTAACCACAAGCTCGTCAAGTTCAAGTGCACCAGAACCTAATGTTGCCTGTTGGTTGTACGTTTCACCTAAGGTTAGGAAAACATCTTCTACTACATATGATTGAAAACCAACAAATGAGAAAGTAATGGTATATGGACCACCAACTCTCATGTTGGAAATTCTGTACGACCCGTCTGAGCGAGTTGATGTACCGAATGTAGTTCCTGACGGAGTGTGAACAGCTACTACAGAAGCTCCCGGAAGTGTTTCTCCATCACTGTCAACTACAACGCCTGTCAAAGACGCCGTTGTCACCTGAGCTTCTGCCTGCTGAACGAGTCCGGCAAACAAAAAAAGTGTTCCTGCTATTAACAGGGCTATGTATTTGTTTAACATATAATTGATTTGTGTTGTTTTGTTAGGATTAAAAATCATGCGCTAATATAAACATTGAATGTTACGCCTGTGTTAACATTCGGGTTTAAAGTAAGAGGATTCTTTCAAAATAGTTAATGGTTTGGCTGAATTTTAACCATTTCATAAAAGAAAATAACAAAGCACTTTGCAAGTCAATGAGTAACAAAACGAACCTGCTAAATAGTCGATTTCAGAAACTTTACTATTCAAACATTTTAGTTATTACTGCCCGCTCTGTTTCAATACAGATTTATAAAAATGAACCAAAACCTCCTGCGAAATACCCAAATAATAACCCAGCCAGATGAGAGTAAAAATTACTTGAAGCTTAATTATACCAATCGATTTATATTTTCTTGCAGAGGTTACAACGTGATCATCAAGCAATTTAAACCTACCGAGCTTTTTCAGATCCCTCACAATTTTTTGATCCTCCATAACCGTGAGAGTTTCATCAAATCCGCCCACCAGTTCAAATTCACTACGCTTCACAAATAGGCTTTGATCTCCAAACCGAACAAGAGTTGTTTTTAATCCAGACCCGGCTGCAAATAGTTTTAAAAGCGGATTCGGATCATCAAATCTCAGTTTAAAACAGCCGGCGATATGATTTTCGGCTATTGCACTTTTTATTTGTGAGTCAAAGTTTTTTGGTGGAAGTGAATCAGCGTGTAAAAAGTAGATTATTTCTCCAATTGCCGAATTTGCTCCTTCATTCATTTGCGAAGCTCTCCCTTTTGCTTTCCCCTGAATTACTTTGGCACCACACTCCTCAGCTACTTTTACAGTGTTGTCGCGGCTACCGCCATCTACAACAATAACCTCTTCAATCAACCCAGGCTGGTTCTCCCTAATACGGTTTAGTAGGCGCTGAATCGTTTTTTCTTCATTAAAAACCGGTATGATGATACTTATGTGGGTATCAGACATCTGTATAGTAAAGAGTACTTGCTTCTAAATCCTCTTCAGTATCTATATCATTTAGCGTTTTCAGTGTAGAATATGTCATCTCAAGATTATTCAAAATCGTTTCTGTTTGAGACATTACATTCGACGTGCTCCAATCAATTCCCTGAAAAATCTGAGGGGTAAACTTTCTTAACCCCAAAAGATAGTACCCGCCATCTTTTGATGGCCCAATAACTGCATCAAATTTCTCAAGCTCATTAAATGCTTCAGAGATATTCTCGGTTGTTAAATCCGGACAGTCACTTCCTATGATAATCACCTTATCAAATCCCTCATCAAATCCACCTGCTACTGCTTTTTTCATTCGTAACCCAAGGTCTTCGCCGCTCTGAACGAACTTATCGTAAATCAAGCCGCTAAACTGATCATTATCATCTATATATTCAGAATACCAGACCTGCTTATTACATGTAGCCCCGTTAGCACATTGCTCCGTGAGCTGTAGAAGCTCTTTATAAATCTCCAGTGCCTTCTTATCACCAACTGATTTTGCCAGCCTTGTCTTAACTTTACCAAGCTCACTATTTTTAACGAATACGATTAATAAGCAATCTTTTTTCATACACTTGCAACCTTTATATTGATGCCGTACCTGAGATTGAGTATAGGAACTGCATCGACCTGTAGAAACATTTTCTTGTTTTATCTGTTTAAGCACCTAATATGATACAACTTAATCGACTAACTTATAATTAATATCAAATAATATTCAATCCTATGAAGACATTTACTCCAATAATCATTCTGCTAACAATTGGTTTTTTATTTGGGACAGTTAAAAACATTGAAGCTCAAGATAGACACAGTAACACTGAGTTAGGGGTTATTTTAGGTGAGCCAACAGGTTTAAGCCTCAAGCTGTGGCAATCGAATAACACAGCGTATGACGCAGCAGTCGCCTGGTCATTTGGTGATAACGAGTCTGTACATGTACATGCCGATTACCTTCGTCACAACTGGATTGATGTTGACAATGGCAGCTTAGCCCTATATTACGGTTTGGGAGCCAGAGCTTTGCTTTCAAATAATTCTAAGTTTGGCGCGCGCTTGCCGGTAGGGTTACAATATATTCTTCCTTCAACAAGACTTAGTTTCTTCTTTGAAGTTGCACCAACGTTTGATGTTGTTCCTGAAACATCTTTTGGTGTTAACGGCGGGCTGGGTATAAGATTTTTCCTATAAAGCCAGATATCGAATTAAGGGAGGGTTTACCAACCTTCCCTTTATTTTTTTATAGGCAAGCGAATTTCTGACCCTTCTTTTGCAAGTGAAACGGATTCAAATGCATCTCCTTCATACTGTTTCAGCATCTCTTCACGCTTATGTAATAAGTCATCATCCGAATCAGGATCGTGATGTGTTATCACAAGATTTTTCACATTACACTTTTTCGTGACATCAACAACACGCTCCCACGCCGAATGACCCCAGCCTACTCTCTGCTCATATAGTTTTTGGGAAAACTGTCCATCGTGAATCAGTAAATCACAATCCTTGACAAACTCTTTAAAGTTATCAATAAACCGAATGGGGGTTGACTTCATCGGAAGCTCATTGTCCGGAGCGTAAATAATGGTTAATCCATGCAGCTTAATTTTATACATGGCTGTTTTTGTGGGATGATTAGCCACCATGTACTCAACAGTATATTCGCCAAAATTTGTTACATCTTCTCCCTGAGTAACATACTCCATTTCAGCACTCAGCATGTCGAGCGTTACCGGAAAAAATGTCTTTGTTAGATGGCCGGACAAAATTTCTTGAGCTCCACCCCTGTACTGTTCAGGCAGATATATTGTAAACTTGTTATCTGAACTGTAGAGTGGTTTGAAAAAAGGAAATCCCTGAATATGATCCCAATGCGGATGAGTAATAAAGATATTTCCTATAAAATTATACTCATTTTTACGGTGAAGAAAATTGCCCAGATTTCTGATGCCTGTTCCACTATCTAAAATCAATAGTTCATTAACACCGGGGAGATCAATTTCAACGCAGCTTGTGTTTCCGCCAAATTGAATATTCTCATAGTTAGCGCATGGGGTTGAGCCTCTGACTCCCCAAAATCTTACTCTTACTGATGGCTCAAGATATTCTTTGGCTTTTGACAACATCTGATCAGATTCACCAGCCTCAAATGTTACAATTTCTTTAAAGTGGCTAAGCAGTACATACTCTTCATCACTCTTACTTCCAACATAGAGTACAGGAATAAATTTGATACCTGTATAAAGTCTTGAGATTCGATCGAATTTCACTCCATTATATTCAAGAAATGCCCGATCAATAATGAGGAGGTCCGGTTGATTGTCGAATAGAAATTTTTCAGCTTCAAAAATGCCTTTAGAGAAAATCACATCTGTATCCGGAATGTCACCGATACCAAATGTTTCCCCAACGGCTGCATCGTTAGCCAGCACGTATGCTATATTTTTAATTTTCTTATTCAAATGTTCTTTCTTTTCATTTTGAACATTGAAAAAGATTTGGCACACTTAACTCAGTACAATGCTTATAGTTTATGAGTCACTCTTTAGCATGTCAATTTCCCTTTCCAGTTCGCTTATTTTTTCTTCCTTACTATTTAGGTCTTTTTCTGCTTTTTCGATCCTGTTTTTTACGTCATCCAGAAGACTACTTCCACTACCCGATGGTTTAAAATAACTTAGTGATTCTTTCATTTGAATGAGATCACTGCTAAGCTTTCCTGTTGTCTTCTTTAGTTTAGTTAGCTCGTTCTGTTTTTTTCTAATGTCTTCTATATCACTTTTCGAAAATTGATCCAGATTTTCTCTACCCACAACCTCAACGGCAGCTTTTGCTGACCTAAATCTGTCGTAGATTGCGTCACAAACCTCTCTGTACTCTTTCCAAAGTCTATTTTTATGCTTTATTGGTACGTAACCGGCTTTCTTGAATTCGGTCTGAAGCGGCTTCGCCAGCTCAACTGCTTCAATCGGATCGTCATGACTCTTCAATTTTGAGAGCTGTTCAAGAACATCCTCTTTCTCCTTAAGATTATCCTTCCTCTCCTCCTTTACCTCTTTAAAATGATCCCTGCGACGATCATAAAATTGATCCATCGCTCCTTTAAATTTCTTCCAGATTTTACCGGATTTCCGTTTAGGTACAGGACCAACTTTTTTCCAATCTTCCATTAGCTTTTGGAACTTGCTGTGGGTTTGTTCCCATTCGTCAGACTCTTTTAGCTGGTCTGCCTTCTCAATAATTTTGAGTTTTGTATTGTAATTCTCTTCTTCCTGCTGATGAATAAGATC
>SKGY01000230.1 GCA_007117235.1 Balneolaceae bacterium | reverse complement strand
TCCCCTGTCCCGTTCTTATCAGATAGTTACACCCTTCGCCCTGCAGATGTCCCAGAGGATGAGGGATCACAAAAACTTCTCTGTTTTGATCTAACGCATAACGTGCCGTTATCATACTTCCACCTTTAATACCACTTTCCACCACGAGTGTGCCCAGGCTCATACCACTAACAATTCTATTTCGGCCGGGAAAATTCACGGCGTCCGGTGGTGTTCCGGGAATATATTCACTAACAATTGCACCACCCGATTCCAGAATTTTTGATGCCAATCGACTGTTTTTTGCCGGATATAACACATCGATACCCGATCCAAGTACCGCAACAGTTTTTCCACCATGGTTAAGGGCGGTTTGATGAGCTTTTGCATCCACACCATATGCAAGCCCGCTATTGATGCACAATCCATTGGCCACAAGACCCTTAACCCACTGCTCAGTTTCTTTAAGTCCATACGCCCCGGCCCTTCGAGTGCCGATTACAGCCAAGCCCGGCGTTTTAAAAGCTGTTTTGTCTCCTTTATACCATAAAATTACAGGCGGATCATAAATATGTCTGAGCAGCTCCGGATAATATTCGTCATCAATTGAGATCAGTGATGCGCCACAAGCATCTGTCTTATTAAGAATAGCATCTACTTTTTCCCAGTCATCGAATGACAATATATTTTTAACAACCTGCTCACCTATACCATCAATTTTTAAAAAATCTTGTGGAGTTAAGTCGAATATCTCTTCAGCGTTTTTAACACCCGATTTGAAAATCAGCTGCTTAATTCTCTGAAGCCCAAGTTCGGGTACCTGAAGAAGCCCTATAATAGCTCTATGATGTTTCCTCTCTTTCAATCTCTTGTAATTTTTTCCAGATCATCTCTTTAAGCTGATCAATATTATGGCCGGTGGCAGCTGAAATTTCAATAATTTCTAAGTCAGGATCTTCAAATTCTACCGGCTCTTCAAGTTTAAAATCTTCTTTAAGATCCATTTTCGTAATGGCCAATATCCTTGGTTTATCAAGAAGGTCGGGGCGATATTCTCTCAGCTCGTGTAGAAGCGCAGCGTACTCTTTATTGATGTCAGAGTCGCAACCAACCATGAACAGCAACACGTTATTTCTTTCGATGTGACGTAAAAACTGAATCCCAAGCCCTTTCCCTTCGTGCGCGTCCTCTATAATTCCGGGAATGTCGGCCATAACAAAACTGCGATAGTCACCGAATGTAACTACACCGAGATTTGGCTCAAGAGTTGTAAACGGATAGGCTCCAATTTTAGGTGTTGCTTCAGATAGAGCGGATAAGAGTGTCGATTTACCTGCATTGGGGAAACCAACAAGTCCTACATCTGCAATAAGCTTCAACTCTAGTTCAACTACTCTCTCTTCTCCTTTCAACCCTTCCTGAGCGTGTTGAGGAGTTTGATTCGTCGAACTTTTGAAATGCCAGTTACCTAAACCACCTTTTCCACCGTTCGCGATAATTAATTTCTCGCCATCTTCGGTCACTTCTCCAAGCCTTTCTTTGGTTTCAGCATCGTAAACCACCGTACCGAGTGGCACTTTCAAAAATACTGACTCGCCATCTCTACCGGTCTTTCGTGAGCTCTGACCATTAGCGCCCGGCTTTGCTTTGATAAATTTTCTGTACCGTAAATCAAGCAGTGTATTAAGCTGAACATTACCCACCAATACAACATCGCCACCTTTGCCTCCATCTCCTCCGTCTGGGCCACCTCTTGGAACATACTTTTCTCTGCGAAAGTGTGACATACCACTTCCTCCATTTCCGGCTGTAACATAAATTTTAGCGTAATCGGCAAATCTCATGATTTCTTATTCTCCTATACCTGCGCCTACAGGCGCCGGCTTTAAATTGTTAAAAAACAGAACGTGGTGTAAGGCAACACGCCATTAGTGTGACGTATTTAAACCCTGATAATTATCCCTTGTTCTCTAAAATGGTGAGCAGTCTTGAAATTTTCCTTTTCATCTTGGTTCTCTTCACGATAAAGTCAAGAAATCCATGCTCTACAAGATATTCTGATGTTTGAAATCCCTCAGGAAGGTCACGTCCTATTGTTTGACGTATAACCCTTGGCCCCGCAAATCCAATTAGTGCATCAGGTTCGGCAATATTGAAATCTCCCAGCATCGCGAAGCTTGCCGTAACACCCCCGGTTGTTGGGTTTGTCATAAGCGAAATGTATGGCACACCTGCTTTATCAAGTTGAGCCAGTTTTGCGGAAGTTTTTGCCATTTGCATCAAACTTAGCACACTTTCCATCATTCTTGCTCCACCTGTTTGAGATATGATAATCAGCGGATATTTCTTCTCACGGGCATGATCAATAGCAACTCCAAGCCTTTCCCCAACAACCGAGCCCATACTACCGCCAATAAAGCTGAAGTCCATGCAGGCAATTACAATGTTTTTCTTATCCAGCTTACCAACGCCAACCCTGCATGCATCTGTAAGTCCTGATTTTTTTTGGGTCTCTACCAGCCTGTCTGAATATTTTTTCCTGTCCACAAACTCAAGCGGATCAGCAGGGAGAATATCATCACCTATCTCCTTGAACTTTCCCTTATCAAAAAGAAAAGAGAAATACTCTTTACTCCCGATTCTGAAGTGATAACCACTTATA
>SKGY01000194.1 GCA_007117235.1 Balneolaceae bacterium | reverse complement strand
TTTGATTGTACCCTCCAATTCGGATAACTCCATCACGCTCGCTTCCGAAATCGTTGAGCCTGAATCTCCTATCTGTTGAGCATACAAATGTTCTCTTCTGGCATCAATTACAGCAAATACAGTATCGTGATCTCCTCCCAAAACTAAGGGAACTGAAAATGATAAAAGAGTCGGGAAGGTGTATAGAGGAACATCTCTACCATACAACAGACCTTTAATTGCCGCAGCTCCTATTCGCAAACCGGTATATGAACCGGGACCATTACTAAAAAGAACTGCGTCAAGGTCAGAAACTTTCAATCCTGCACGCTCCAGCAGCTCCTGAATAAATAAGAACGTTTTTTCGGAGTGAACTCCACGCCCCTCAATTCTTTTTTCAGTCACGCGACCATTTGAGGTTCGTAGCGCCACTGAACAAACAGGTGTTGATGTTTCTAAAGCCAGTAAAACTTCCTCTTTTCCTTTATTCATATGGCAATCATTTCTCTATGAACCAGATATCATTACTTAAGTTTACCCATCGCTCGTACAGTCTGCGAAGTTCTGCGTATTGGTCACTGGGAAACTCTTTTTGGCTGATATTAATATCAAACGAATACTCAATTAAACTACCATCAACCAGATACTCTTCAAACAATTCTGCTCCCCTTAAACTGGTTGAACGGGTCTCTCCTGCAACATCTGTTTCAAACCCCGCCGGCAAACGGATAGAGTAATTGATGGATAGTTTCTCAGGCGCATCCAAAGTTA
The DNA here is from genome assembly GCA_007117235.1 of Balneolaceae bacterium. Classification (GTDB taxonomy): domain Bacteria; phylum Bacteroidota; class Rhodothermia; order Balneolales; family Balneolaceae; genus Rhodohalobacter. Next base: position 1,891 of record SKGY01000194.1, on the reverse strand, counting down.
CGGGCGTATTTCTGACTGTGGACTCAAACGGATTACTGAACAGGTATCCGACAACCATTGGACGAAATTCAATCCCATCTGTATAAGTAATGGAGTAATTCTGAATCATAAAATCTGACCTTACTGATACCTCGTTTCTGTTATGTTGGTCAACCTCAATAAAACTGGCCGAGAGTTCAACATCGGAATAAGTTTCAAAAAAAGTTTCCGCAATGATCTCATCAGCAGGTACGCCTCGGCCGATTTTAGATCTGATTTCTCTTGCAGGGTATCCACGAACAGTTGCTGACAGGATTCCGGAAAGATCTCCATCCGCACTAAGCCCTGCATCAATATCAACCCCTAAATGGAACAGACTGCGATCGGGCACAATATCGACCCATTCATAATCGGCACCGTTAAATATCATCCCCTGTTCGTTGTACGAAATTACAGGAATCAAATCGGGCATACTATAGCTGTATGACGCGTCCATAAACCGTTTTGTGCCATCAATATCGCTCACTATCAACATTCTGTTGAACTGATAAAGCGAAGGGAATGATTTATTGATACGACCAAATTCACGTCCGGAGATGTAAAGCGGTTTTGCTTCAATTCCTGCTCCCCGAAGAAGGGTCAGCAATACCATATTTATTTCAGCCTGATCAGCGGGTTCTCCTGCTAATACATGATTTAGATCAGAATCAGCAAATACTGCACCTAATTCATTGAACTGCACGCGCTGATTTACATAGTTGAAAATAGAGTCCTGCTTTACACTCAGATCTGAAATATCATCAAAAAGGGACTCTCCAAGTTCAAGCAGTTCACTGTTTCTGTTCACCACCTCAAATGGGTTATTATGCCTTCTGATTTGTGCAGTCACAAATTCCCAGCTATTCTCGAGCGATTGTCTTGGGATTCCGAATTCACTGATCTGAAATTTAAGCTTTCCGCGAATGTCATTTATTGATGAGACAAATTCGACTGCATCAATGGCCGGTATGTCAGTGGCCTTCCAGCTTTCAATATAGATGGGATCGGGGCGCTGATAAGTAAATACGTGAGGGATACTGCTTGTGTCAACCCTGTGCTCGTTGAAGTTAAGTGTAAAGTCGATATTCTCTTCAATAGAGTTATATCTCATGTAATTCACATGCTTGATATAAAGATTAGCCTCTTGCACAGGCACCCGGTGGGAGAAGTGAAAATCAGGCAGCTCCTCGATATACCGCCTTCGAACTGTATAGGCATACTCTATCACTGATCCCTGCCGTACCTCGGCCATTTCAAACTCCATGATTCTGTAGCGACTGTTAAGGTCAACCGTACGAACCGTGTTATTGTCTAGCACATTAAATGTGCCATCCTGATTGTAAGTGATTCCTCTTATAGATGTGACCGACTCCATATTTTCAGCAAAGTAATATGGAATGCTTATGATAGACGCCTGAGTGGCAGAAACCGGATCATCGGTGAACACCTTAAGCCGAACGAGATGATCAATCACAGCTACAATTCCACGGTCTGTCTGTTCAAATGTAACTGAAGACTCCTTCAGGAGATACTCAAATGGATATTCAGAGCTTTGGGGAATATCCGAGTCTAACATATTGAACGTACCGAATTTCTCAGTGATATTTATTTCTGATAGAATCTCACTGTTTTGTACCGCCCCTGAGGCAGATACAATCCCAAAAAAGAGTATCCATGTGAAAAGTAATCTACTACGCATGATTTCATTCGCATTACAGATCAAGACGATCATCATGCCGGAAAAACCTGACAACCTAAGCTTGAAGAGTGTTTTCAATAAACCTGTTTCTGTTGTATATCGCAACAGACCGGCCGGTTAATCGGTTTCCTAAATAAGGTGAATTTTTGGATTTGGAGCGAACTTCCTTTGCAC
>SKGY01000139.1 GCA_007117235.1 Balneolaceae bacterium | reverse complement strand
TGTGATTGAAGGTGGTTTTAGAATTGCCCAGCCTGCTAATCGTCAACGTTTGGGTGAGCTGATTGAAGAAATAGCCGGCGGTAAAATTGCTAATGGTTGCGCTGACATTCATCCGGTTAAAACATCTCCTCTCTCAGTTGACGTGCGGATATCGAGAGTTAATAAACTACTTGGCACCAAGTTAAGTGAAGCTGACATCAACACTATCCTGTCAAATCTCGAATTTGAGACGTCATCAAAGGACAAAGACACACTAACTTGTCTTGTACCTACATTCAGGCCTGATGTAACACGCGAAGTAGATTTAATTGAAGAGGTAGGTCGGGTATTTGACTACAACAATATTCCAAGACCGGACTCAGCTCCATTCATTGCCCCGGAAACACTTTCTGATCTGGAAGTTTTTCATCAGCGGGTAAAGCATTATGTAAAAGCTCTCGGCTATAAAGAGATCACTACAAACTCACTCTTGTCAAAGAAAGAAGCATCCCTCCTTGCAGAAGAATCTGACCACGTTGACACACTAAACCCGGTCTCTTTAGAGAATACCACTCTCAGAACGCATTTAACGGCCGGTTTCTTAAAATCTGTGCGATACAATCTAAACAGAAAAGCTACGTCGCTTAAGTTTTTTGAGGTAGGACATGTATTTCGAAAGACTGATGAGTCAACCGGCACATGGGTCAGTGGTGTTAAAGAGCATGTTCATCTGCTTTTGGGGATGTGTGGAAACAAAAAGTCTGCTGATTGGAATGGAGAAGCAGAGAGTTTTACCATATTTGATCTCAAATCAGACATAGAGGCTTTGCTTGAGCACTTCAAAACTGATAATAATGTTTCTCAAAATGCAGTAAGTAACGAAGAGCTTTCTTATCAAATTAAAGATGTCGAATTGGTATCTGTTCGACGAGGAAGTGAGTCCATGCAAAAAGGTTTCAACATCGATAAAGACTTTCTGGTCGCAGAAGTTGATTTAACAGTATTGTTTAATGAGAAGTACCACGAACAGTCTGTCTCTTACTCACCCGTTTCAAAATTCCCTTCGTTTGAATTTGATGCTGCTTTTATAGTTGAGAAGTCAGTACGGGCCGGTGAGCTTTCTAAAGAGATAGAGAACACAGCCGGGCCTGTATTGAACTCTTTAAATGTGTTTGATATTTACGAAGGAGAAAATATTGGCAAAGACAAAAAAAGTATTGCATTTAGGCTCTCTTTTTTAGATTCTAATAAGACGTTGACAATCAGTGAAGTAGAACCTATAGTTAAAAAAATTGTTCAATCTTTGGAGAACACTTTTGGCGCTAAACTGAGATCTTAAAACCAATTCTTATGTCTGTTACTGATATCCAAAAAGAGACGTTTATTAATCTGCTTGAACAGATTCGAACCCATCTGCAAACGATTCAAAAACAGAACAAAGAGCTTAGTCGTGAAAACCTCAAACTGAAAGCTAAGCTTGAGAATATTCAAAAAGATCAAACCGATATCTTTTCATCTATCAGTGAGTCTGAACGGATTACGATGCGGCATCAGGTAAACGGTCTTATTGAAAAACTGGATAAACATCTGGGAGAATAATATGCAGTCTATCAAAGTAACCGTACTCGGAAAACAGATACCCCTCAAGGTTGAAGAGAGTGAAGTTGAAAACACTCGCAAAATAGCACAGTTTGTAGACGAAAAATTCAGAGTATATCGGAATCAACTCTCCAATCAACCTGATTCAACCGTTATGATTTTAGCATGTCTCAGCATTGCAGAGGAGCTGTTTGAGCTTCGCTCTAAACTAAATCACGCAGGTAACAAAGAGAGTGCGTTGATGGATCAGGTAAATTTAGAACTGGAAAAATTCATTGAAGAGTTACAGTAAACACTGAATGCGGCCCCTCCCGCGTTTGTTAACTACTGAAAATACTCATAACTATCATTTATATGTACAAAGGGGAACGCTTTAACAGCATTACTCATCTTATTGGCACAGTTGCTGCAGGTATCGGATTAATACTATTACTAATTATATCCTTTCAACAGGGAGATCCGTGGAAGATCGTCAGTTTCTCGATTTACGGCACAACCTTACTAATTCTCTATCTCTTCTCTACTCTATACCATAGCTTTAGGGGACGCTGGAAAATGATATTTCAAAAATTTGATCACATTGCTATCTATCTTTTGATAGCCGGCACCTATACCCCATTTACACTTGTCACTTTAAGAGGTGAAATTGGTTGGATTATTTTCGCAATCGTATGGGGTCTGGCTATGATTGGAATTGTTATAGACCTCTTGCCTCAAAAGGGGCATCGCGTTCTGCCATTAATTATCTATCTGCTGATGGGATGGCTGGTAGTTCTGGTTCTCGAGCCGCTGGCTATGTCGATGAGCTCAGTTGGTTTTTCACTTTTGATAACCGGCGGACTATTCTATACAACTGGTGTTCTCTTTTATTTGCTCGATACACAGCATAAATTAGCTCACGGAATATGGCACCTCTTTGTATTGGCCGGTAGCGTTAGCCATTACGTCTCAATCATGCTCTACGTATGATGATTTATAAAATGAATTTAGTAGTAAACAAACCCTGAATATGTCTAAAAGCATTAAGCTTTTCTTTATTGCTGATATCGTGGGAGAGCCCGGTCT
>SKGY01000008.1 GCA_007117235.1 Balneolaceae bacterium | reverse complement strand
GCCAAAATCAACGTTCGTATACAAAAAGTAAACGAAGACGGTGAGACAGAAAATGAGATTATAAAAACAACTACCGGTCGTGTTCTCTTCAATGAGATTTTACCAAAAGGCGTAGAGTTTGTTAACAAAACGTTAGGTAAGAAAGAGCTGAGAATCTTGATTGGTGATATTCACACATCTGTTGGAACTAGTGCAACTGCAGAATTTCTCGATAAGATGAAGAAAGTAGGTTTCGAAAAAGCCACCACTGGTGGTCTGTCTTTCAGCCTCGAGGATATCATTATTCCGGATGCAAAGCGTCAATTGATTGAGAAAGCTCAAAGTGAAGTAGCTGAAATTCAGGATCGTTACGAGATGGGTTTCATTACGGACAATGAAAGATATAATCAGGTAATTGATAAGTGGACAAGTACCACTAACCGTGTATCAGAAACTCTCTTCCAAAGTCTGACAGACGATAAGGATGGGTTCAATGCTGTTTATATGATGGCAGATTCCGGTGCTCGTGGTTCTAAAGAGCAGATTCGTCAGTTGGGAGGTATGCGTGGTTTGATGGCTAAACCGCAGAAAAGCTCGATGCAACAGGGCAATGAAGTAATTGAGAATCCAATTCTTTCATCATTCCGTGAAGGTTTGACAGTATTGGAATACTTTATCTCTACTCACGGTGCTCGTAAAGGTCTGGCTGATACAGCACTTAAAACTGCTGATGCCGGGTATCTTACACGTCGATTGGTTGATGTGTCTCAGGATATCATTATCAACGAGCAGGATTGTGGAACACTTCGAGGCATTAGGATGCAGGCACTCAAAGATAACGAAGATGTTATCGAGAGTCTTGAAGACCGAATTATCGGTCGTGTATCAATGCACGAAATCAAAGATCCGATCTCAGATGAGTTGATTTGTGAAGCTAATGACTTAATTAGTGAAAAAGTTGCCAAGAAGATTGCTGAAACTTCAATTGAAGAAGTTGAAATCAGATCTGTACTGACTTGTGAAACTGAGCGCGGTGTATGTGCCAGATGCTACGGTCGTGATATGGCCAGAAACAGTATAGTTCAGGTTGGTGAAGCGGTAGGTGTTATCGCCGCTCAATCAATCGGTGAGCCGGGTACACAGCTGACTCTCCGAACATTCCACGTTGGTGGTACTGCTTCTCGATTAGAGTCTGACTCTCAGCATAAAGCAAAATTTGACGGAAAAGTTGAATTTGAAAACGTAAGAGTTGTTGAATACGACGATGGTGAAGAAACTCACAATGTTGTATTGAGCCGTGCCGGCGAAATGAAACTTATAGATGATGATGGCAAAGTACTTATCACCTATAATGTCCCTTATGGTTCGGAAATGTTGGTTGAAGAAGGTGATAAAGTGCCAAAAGGTGTACCTCTTTGTAAATGGGATCCTTACAATGCACTTATCTTCAGTGAACTTGAAGGTACTGTAGAGTACAAGGATATCATTGAAGAAATTACCTACACAGCCGATACTGATTCACAAACAGGTCACAAAGAGAAAGTAATTATAGATTCTCGTGATCGAACACTTGTGCCTACGCTGGTTATTAAAGGTAATGACAAGCGGATTCGTGAAAATACTCTGCCGGTTGAAACACACATTACTGTTGAAGATGGCGAAAAAGTTCAGGCAGGTCAGATACTTGCTAAGATTCCACGTGCCGCTTCAAAATCGAAAGATATTACTGCCGGTCTTCCTCGTGTTACTGAGCTTTTTGAAGCTCGGTCTCCAAGTGACCCCGCTGCAGTATCAGAGATTGATGGTATCGTAAAAATGGGCGGCCGTAAACGAGGCTCACAGGAAGTTATCGTTGAGAGTAAAGATGGTAATGATGAGAAGAAATATCTTATTTCTCTGTCTAAGCATATTCTTGTACAGGAAAATGACTTCGTTAAAGCCGGACAGGCTTTAAGTGATGGTACAATTCCGGCACAGGAAATTCTTAATATTCTCGGTCCATTTGCGGTTCAGTCTTATCTGGTGAATGAAATCCAGGAAGTTTATCGTCTGCAGGGTGTGAAAATCAATGATAAGCACATCGAAGTGATTGTGCGAACCATGATGCAGAAGGTTGAAGTAACTGACCCGGGCGACACAATGTTCCTTGAAGGCGATAAGGTTGACAGATTTGAGCTAAACAAGCGAAATGATGACCTCATTGGAAAGTATGTAGTTACAGATCCGGGTGGAAGCGATCTTAAGAGAGGTAAAATTCTCAACAGACGCGACGTCCGAGAGCTTAACAACGAGCTTATCAAAGATGGTAAAGATGAACTGCAAACTCGTGAAGCAGAGCCGGCTATTTCTAAGCCAATTCTGCTCGGTATAACGAGAGCATCACTTTCTACTGAAAGCTGGTTGTCAGCGGCTTCATTCCAGGAAACTACCAAGGTTCTAACTCAAGCATCAATTGAAGCTAAGAAAGACCTTCTCCGTGGATTGAAAGAGAATGTGATCGTTGGCCATAAAGTGCCTGCAGGTACAGGACTCCTCCAGTACGATGAACTTATTGTTGGGTCTAAGGCAGACCTCGATGAGGGAGACGAAGAGGTGCAAAAAGTGTTTGAGACACTTGGAGCAAATGGTTCTGACGAAGAGAACGAATAAAAAAAAAGCCCTGATGAAAATCAGGG
>SKGY01000035.1 GCA_007117235.1 Balneolaceae bacterium | reverse complement strand
GGTGAGCATAATAATCGTCGTACAATTGGGATTGGCGATAATCCCCTGATGCTGGAAAGCATCATCGGGATTCACTTCTGGCACCACCAAGGGCACATTGTCATCCATGCGGAAGGCCGAGCTATTGTCGATGAGTACGGCCCCGGCTTTGACACAGGCCCCAGCAAACTTCTTGGTAATCCCTGAGCCGGCAGAGAACAGCGCGAAGTCAACACCCTGGAAGGAGTCTTCGGTCAATTCCTGCACCGTAACCTGTTCTCCCTTAAAGGTCATGGTCTTGCCGGCGGAACGGGCGCTGGCCAAAAGACGCAGTTCATCAATGGGAAACTGGTGTGCTTCCAGCACTTTGATCATTTCCACGCCCACCGCCCCGGTGGCGCCAGCAATAGCAACGGTATAACCCATAAGACTCCTTCTAAGCTTATCTCAAGCAGGCATCATTTGACGGCGCACAGATGTTGGACCTGCATTTCCCAGCACCCCGCGCGTTTACGCTGAACACACCATAGTAACGCCCTTCATCCATGCTCAAGGCTCAAAACTACTGATCACGATTGCTTTTGTTTGCTCCTGCAGCACTCCTGCAAACCCGGCAACAGTCTTTGCCGGTTGACATGGCGATAAAAGATGCGTTAAATGAACACTCTGCTATTACCTTCATTATTCTAAACGGAGACTTCCTCGTATGTTTAGCAAACTTTCCCTTGGCGTCAAAATCGGCCTTGGTTTTGCCATCGTCATTCTCATCTCTATGAGCATTGGCGCCTACGCCACTTGGCAGATGACCCAAGCCGCAAGTGATATTACCGAAATTGATGAGGAACTCCTCGAGGAGTGGGCCCTGCTTGAGCGGGCGGAGCGACGGCAACGACAAATTATGTATGATGTTCTGCGCTGGCTCGACCGCGAGGATCCAGCAATCCTAGCAGAAGTACAGCAAAACCGCAAGGAACTCCAAGGATTCATTGAAGACTTACGCTCCTTTGCCGGCACCACCCATCACCTGGATCTTGCCGATGTCACGCCGCTGCAAAACGCCTTTGATGAGTATGGGGCATTACTTGCTCGCAGTGAGACCAACCAAGCGCTGCGCCAGAGCGAACGCGAAGAGTACCGAACGGAATATGAAGACTTTGTCAATGAGCTTGAACAGCTCATTGACCTTACCACCCAGCGTCTCTTGAAAGCCATTGAAAACGGCAGTGACCGCGAACAACTCGCGCAGTATGCGAACGAAATTACCCACATCAATAACGTCCTTGATGGGGGCAACGATATGCGTGCTGCATTCTATTACGCCCAGCTTACCAATAATCCCCAAGCCATTGCCGATGCTCTTGAGGAACTCCGGAATTCAGACGATGATCTCAATGCCCTCAATGCCAGCATTACCGATGAACAACGCCTGCCGCTACTCCAGCAATTGACGCGTGGGCGTAGTGATTTGGCTGAAGAAGCGGGTGATATGATTGGCGCCCTTACTGAGGCACGCGAACTCGCCGATGGGCGCACCCGCGTTGGCTATACCTTTATCAATAATCTGGAAGCAATGACCTATGAGGCCCGTCAGGAGAGTAACCAGTACGCAGGTCGCCTGGAGCGCAATCTTGGGATGGCCAGCACCGTCCTCATCATCGGACTTATTGCCGCCCTCATTGCCGGTATTATCTGCGCATGGCTCATCACCCGCGCCATCGTTGGCCCCCTGGGACGCATCATCAATAACCTCGATGCCGGTAGTGACCAGGTCACCAGCGCCTCCGGCCAAGTCTCGCAAAGCAGTCAGTCCATGGCCGAAGGCGCTTCGGAACAGGCCGCCAGCCTGGAAGAAACCTCCGCCAGTCTTGAAGAAATGGCCGCCAGCACCAAGCAAAATGCCGATAATGCCTCGCAAGCTGATCAAATGGGCAAAGAGATGCTGACTGCTGCCAACCGTTCACAGGAAGCCATTGGCCGCCTGATTACCGCCATGAACGATATTAAGAGCGGCGCCACAGAAACCGCTAAAATCATCAAAACCATCGATGAAATTGCCTTCCAAACCAATCTCTTGGCACTCAATGCCGCCGTCGAAGCGGCCCGCGCCGGTGAAGCCGGCAAGGGCTTTGCAGTGGTTGCCGAGGAAGTGCGTTCGCTAGCCCAGCGCTCAGCAGAGGCGGCGCGTAACACCGCTGAACTGATTGAAAACAGCCAGGAAAATGCCAATAACGGCGTACAGGTCAGCGGCGAAGTCGAGGATGTGCTTAAAACCGTGGTCGACAATATATCCCGATCGGCCCAATTGATCGCCGAAATCGCCAGTGCCTCAAACGAACAGTCCCGTGGCATTGATCAGATCAACCAGGCCATGGCCCAGCTGGATCAGGTGACGCAAAGCAGTGCTGCAAATGCCGAGGAATCGGCCTCAGCCTCGGAAGAACACATGGCCCAGGCCGAAGAGCTCAAGGATATGGTAAGCGTGCTCACCCGCCTCCTACGCGGCGACAAGGATGGTTCCGACAGCTATCAAGCCCAAGCCGCCCCGCAGCGACGCGTTGGCCACCAGCAGCAGGCCGCACCAGCCAAGCGATTGGCCGGCCCGCAGGCCCCAAACAAGCAAGCTGCCCCCCGGGCGAGTGCCGGCACCAGCAGAAAGAACGACGCCGCCAAGGCCATTCCCTTTGACGACGACG
>SKGY01000233.1 GCA_007117235.1 Balneolaceae bacterium | reverse complement strand
GAGATGTGGTCCGTGCAGAACAACCACTCCTCTTTGAAACAGGAAGTGACGAGGAAATTTTAAGAGCACTTCGTTTTACAGACGAGTTTGAACTTTCACTTTGGATTCTTGGAAATGGACACGAGTATAAGCTTATTGATGTACTTAGTGAGCAAAGTGTTCCTCTGATTTTACCATTGGCTTTTCCTGACACTCCGGATGTTGGTTCACCTGAAGAAGCACTTAATGAAGATTTAAGTGATCTTCGCCATTGGTACCTCGCACCTGAAAATCCGGCACGACTTGCTGATGCAGGAATTCGTTTTTCTCTCACCGCTCATGGATTAGAAAACAAATCTCATTTTCTAAGAAATCTCAGAATGGCTGTTAAAGTTGGATTAGATAAAGAAACAGCGCTTGCTGCACTTACAACTTATCCGGCTGCTTTACTGGGAATCAATCAAACACACGGAACAATTGAAACCGGTAAAAAAGCAAATATTGTAGTTACGGACGGAGACATCTTTGATGACTCTTCCAAAATTATTGATCTCTTTGTTGAAGGCCAGCACTTCAGTATCAACCGAGAAAATGAAATTGATCCAAAAGGAACATGGCAGATCGCCTCTACCGATGGACTCATCGACGGCGAACTAACCGTTTCTGAAACTCGTCCCGGACGATTGGGCGGCACTATTACTGTTAGTGGAACAGAAATAGAATTAATGAGTGCCTCAGTTCATGATGAATCTAGACGATTCAGAGCTGATTTTTCCGGTAGCGAACTTGGACATAGCGGCCCTGTTAGATTAACAGCTTCTCTATCTGAGGACTCCTTTTACGGATGGGCTGAAGTTACAGGTCATGATCGAATTGAGTGGTCAGCAACCAGAACGGCCTCTGCTGAAGAAAGTGAGCCACGTAAGCCACAAGTCCCACGAAGAGATGTAACTCTTACAAATATTCGTCCGGCTATGGAGTATGGCCGTGAATCACTTCCCGAGCAACCCAGAAATGTTCTCGTCAGAAATGCGACAATATGGACAATGGGACCGGATGGTATACTTGAAAATGCTGATCTTTTAGTGAGCGACGGAAAAGTTGTAGAAGTTGGCACTAACCTCAGAGCACCTCGTAGAACTGTTGAGATTGATGCACAGGGCAAACATGTAACCCCGGGACTAATTGATGCTCACATTCACTCAGGTGTTAATGGCGTTAATGAAATTGGAAATGCCATTGTACCTGAAGTAAGGATGGGAGATGTGTTGAACATCAATAACATCTGGATGTACAGACAGCTTGCCGGAGGGCTTACTGCTGCTCACGTGATGCACGGTTCTGCGAATCCAATTGGCGGACAAAATGTGCATATCAAAATGAGATGGGGTGCCCTTTCCGATGATCTTAAAATTGAAGGAGCGCCACGAACAGTTAAATTCGCACTCGGTGAAAATCCTAAGCGTGTAGGTACCGACAGATATCCTGAAACACGAATGGGTACTGAGCAAATTATTGCAGACCGTTTCCAAAATGCCCGAGATTATGAAGCCCGATGGAATGCCTGGAATCAAAATCCTGTAGGAATACCACCAAGAAAAGATCTGCGACTTGATGCTCTTGTTGATATTCTAAATGAAGACATTTTGGTTCAATCTCACAGCTACCGTCAGGATGAAATTCTCATGCTTATGAGACTTGCAGAAGACTTTGATTTTACGATTAAAGCGTTCCATCACGGTGTTGAAGCTTATAAAGTTGCACCTGAACTTGCAGAGCATGGTGCCGGAGCTGTTGTATGGAGTGATTGGGGTGGTTTCAAAATTGAGGCTTACGACAACACTAATTACAACGCTCGTCTTCTTCACGAAGCCGGAGTAGTTACCTCACTTCACTCTGATAACAGTCAAATTGCTTCAAGAATGAACTGGGAAGCTGCCAAGATGGTAAGAGTTGGCGTTGATCCCGAAGTGGCTATGTCGATGGTTACCAGCTCGACAGCAAAACTTCTGGGAATTGATGATAAAGTAGGATCACTGGAACCTGGTAAAGATGCTGACTTTGTAATCTGGAATGGCGATCCCCTATCAACCTTCACCAAAGCTGAGCAGACATGGGTTGACGGGAGAAAATATTTTGATCTGGAAGAAGATGCAGAGATGCGACGTGCAATTGAAAATGAGCGCGCTCAACTTATTCGATTGATATTGGAGGAGAAAAATGACTAATCATCTTAAATCCACTTTATCTATATCGAAAAACAAATTGAACTATAAAGCCAAATACACAATGAAGAAATCAATCATTATTTTCTCCCTATTGTTGGCGAGCCTGTTAATGGCTCAAAATCTGGATGCACAAATACCCGCTGCTAAACAGAGCGGCCCTGTTGCACTTGTAGGAGGAACTATTCATACAATGACCGGCGAAGTCATTGAAAATGGCACCATCCTTTTCGAAAATGGGGTTATAACTGCCATCGGTACAAATGTTAATATCCCTGCCGGTACAACTCAGGAAAATGTCAGCGGTAAGCATATTTATCCCGGCCTCATTGATGGCTGGAGCCAGATGGGTATTTATGAAATCGGCGCTGTAAACTTAACAAGTGATATTAATGAGCAAGGTTCTGTTAATCCGAATGTGATGACCGAACGTGCTTTTAATCCTGAAAGTCGATGGATCGGTGTTGGTCGTTC
>SKGY01000199.1 GCA_007117235.1 Balneolaceae bacterium | reverse complement strand
AATCTGCATGTTATTATTAATATTTAACTCATCCACTACACGATTTGTTTCAGAATTGAATCTTCATTATTGCAATCAATACTAAATGGATCTGAAATTGCATTCATAGGGAATCAATCTACTTTGAGCGCAGACAACGAACCAGAATAGAAGTATTGAAGCTATCGGGTGGGTAACCGATTGACGTATAATAAATAGCGGTGAATTTAAGTTGTAATTTTATACTCAGTCCACCAATTCAATCGAAGCCATTCGTAATGACATCAGTGGATTGAAATTAGCAGGGGCAGTGTTCTTAACTCATAGTCCATATTAATCGCTAACAATTTCACAGGCTTTTTTGTTAGTGCCTTTTAAAGAGGGCTCAAAATTTATCGCTTATTTTAATATGTTAGTGCCATGTTAAAGTCTTTTGATATAATACAAATCAACACTTTTTACCATGTCAGCCCATAATCGCCTACCTCATGGTAAGCTTTTTTTGATCTTTTTAAGTTTATCCGTCATTCTGATCTCCTGTTCATTTGGTGAAACGGATAGAATACAGTTCGAAAACTGCATTCTAAATGAAATAAGGTATGACCAGTTCAACAGTTTAAAATTTCAGACAATCTCCGGTGGCAGAATTTACAGAGCCACGCAAGAATTCTTGATTGATGATGAGGTCGATATTGTGGGAGCATATCAATTTCAATACGCCCCCGGTTTAATTACGATTATCAACGAAGATCAACCATTCTCTTTAAAACCATTTATGACTGTTGTGCATGATGATTTTAAACCGACACAAATTCAGCGCTATTTTTACATTAGCGGAGTAACTCTTTATCACGATATCACCTACCCGCAGGAAAATATTATCAGAATTGAACTTACCAGAGAAACAAGCGCCGGTGATCTCTTTACATTTGGATACTCCATTTATGAGCTTAACTCGGATGGTAATATTATCCGGAACGAGCGATTCTTTGCCGATATAGACAATCCAACTGAGTTTGAAAAAGTACAGGACAGATTTTACAGCTATGACGACTTTCCCAGCCCACAAGTTGATCTCTATCTGCCATTTTTTGCAGATATAAACTTCCCTGATGTAAAGTTCTTTTCGACGAATAATATTTTATCCTTCACGGAAAACAATCAGGTTTTTCAATTTCAGTATGAGTACGGTGAGAACAACAATACACTCTCTCAAACTCTGCCTGTAGGACAATCTATCGAGTTTAAGTACGCAAACTGCGACAGCTAACTTCACGTATAAAATTATTCATTATGGATCTGAAAATAAGTGATCAACGATTTATCATTTGTGGAGCGAGCAGCGGTTTTGGCGAAGCTATTGCCCGGCAGTTGTTGATTGAAGGTGCAAATGTAGTGCTTGTTGCCCGACGTGGTGAAATCTTGCGCGACAAATTCGGACACTTTCACGATCAGGTTGAAATCATTGAGGGAAGCGTTCTTTACAGCGAAACACTTGATAAGATTGAAAAATCAGCAAATAAAAGTCCATTTCACGGAGTTCTTCTCAACGCCGGTGGCCCTCCAACGGGTACCCCTCTTAAAACAGACATGAAAGATTGGGATGCAGCGTGGCAACTTGTAATGAGGTGGAAAATTGATCTGTCACTTCGTTTGGCTCCCCTGCTTGTTGATCATGGCTATGGAAGAATACTTTTCATTGAAAGCCAATCAGTAAAGCAGCCACTTCCAAGCTTAACTTTGAGCAACTCATTTCGGGCCGGTGTGGTTGGCTTTGCAAAATCACTGGCGCTCGAAATAGCCAAGCATAAAGTTACAGTAAACGTGTTGGCACCGGGTTCACACGAGACCCCCGCAATTGACCGTGTCATCAAAAACAACAGCAGTATGCGTGGAGTGTCCTATGATCAGGCAAAAAAAGAGATGGAAGAGAATATACCGGTCGGACGAATGGGAACCGCTGAAGAACTTGCTTCATTAGCCAGCTGGCTTCTCTCACCACATAGCGGATATATTACCGGACAGACTCTGAGTCACGATGGTGGGGTTATTTCCGGTTTGTTCGGGTGATTCGCATATCTCTGTTAATTAGTTATTCAAACCGATGGCCTCATTTCAAAAAGAGTTCTCACTATCACCCAAGCCTAGAGGGTTTCATCTAGTTACCAATGAAATTCTCTCACACCTTCCTGAACTGAAAGAGATTAAAGCGGGAATTGCGCATATCTTTATACAGCACACCAGTGCAGGATTAACTATCAATGAAAATGCCGACTCATCAGTCAGGCGTGATTTTGAAAATCACTTTAACCGAATGGTTCCTGAAGACTCCTCTCTATTTGAACATACCCTCGAAGGTAGCGACGACATGACCTCACACATAAAAAGCTCAATGCTGGGTCAATCTGTATCGATTCCGATCACAAATGGGAAGTTTAACCTTGGTACATGGCAGGGAGTCTATCTTTGTGAACACAGAAATCGAGGCGGTGCCAGAAAAATTGTTGTTACAGTTATAGCCAATTAGATAGCACCTGTTTATTGAATTAGTTTGCATTACTATTCCCCTAAATCACATGGAGAATATTATAGTCCCCCTCCTGTTTTCAGCGTATTAATAAACTTTTTATACAGTTCTAACTTCAGTTGATCTTTACTAAATGTTTGCACTGAAATGGTTTAAGGGAACTTTTTGAAGCGTAAGAGCTTTATATT
>SKGY01000061.1 GCA_007117235.1 Balneolaceae bacterium | reverse complement strand
TGAAGATTCATCAAAAACTCAACTACCCTCACTTGATGAAAAAATTGGTGAGATGTTAATGGTTGGCTTTAAAGGATTTGCTTTAACAGATACGTCACATATAATCCGAGACATTACTGAGTACCATGCCGGCGGAGTTATTCTCTTTGATTATGATGTGCCAAGCAGAACACCAAATCGTAATATTGAAAATGCTGACCAGGTTGCTCAATTAAACAGAAATTTAACCGATCTGACTAAACGTCCACTTTTCATTGCCGTTGATCAGGAAGGGGGCAGAGTAGCTCGATTAAAAACTTCCAGAGGATTTCCTGAGCACCGTTCAGCGCAAGAACTGGGTGATTTAGATAACGTTGATACTACTCGTCATTACGCCTCCAATATGGCTGAACTATTAAGTAATCTGGGTTTTAATGTAAATTTTGCGCCGGTTGTTGATGTAAACACAAACCCCGAGAATCCGATTATTGGGGTGCTCGAAAGAAGCTTCTCAGATGACCCTGAAATGGTTGTTAAGCATTCAGAAATTTTTCTCGATGAGTTCTCAAAAAATCATGTTTTAGGAGTACTAAAGCACTTCCCGGGTCATGGCAGTGCATGGAATGATTCTCATCTCGGAATGGCCGATGTGACTGATACATGGAATGACATTGAACTTAATCCTTACAGGGAACTTGTAAAAACAGATCAACAATTTGGTGTTATGACAGCCCACGTTTTCAATGAAAAATGGGACACTGAAGATCCGGCCACACTCTCGTATTATGTTCAAACGGAGCTTTTACGAAATGAGATAGGTTTTGACGGTGTACTTTTTTCAGATGACATGCAGATGGACGCAATTCGTGCTTTTTATGGTCTTGAAACAGCAATTCTAAAAGCAATCAATGCAGGTGTTGATGTGTTGGTTTTTGCCAACAATTCTGTTTATGATCCTGAAATCGTACCGAAAGCGGTCTCAATCATAAAAAGTTTAATAGATGAAGAGCTTATCAGTGAGGAACGTATTGATGAATCTTACCGGCGTATACAACTTCAAAAAAGCATATTGACTGATGGGAACAACTAAAAGTTATGAAGATATCTCAAATGAACTCAGATCAGCTATTACTCGAATAGACGAACTATCAGCGATTCCAGAAGATCTTTTCAATCTTAAACCTGATTCAAAGTCGTGGAGTGCAGATGAGATATTCAAGCATATTTGCGAATTCAACAAGCTTTATCTGGATGAAATTGAAAAAGTATTGAATGCGAAAGACATTCCAACATCAGAAAAGGCCAAATTCAAACCAGGTTTGGTTGCTCGTGGAGCCATACGATTCATGGAGCCACCGTATAAAATAAAGGTTTCCACTCTCGCACCAATGTATCCGAATAAATCTGACTCCAACTCTAAGGAACAAACAGTATTTGATCTCAAAGAATCGAATCAAAAACTCATCGAATCGTTGAATCAGCTAGATCGGAAATCTGCTGATCTAGACCGGCTAAAGGGTAGGCACCCGCTCATTAAATACATTCCAATGAGTATTACCGAAATGATCCTCATTCTTGCTGCACATCAGCGCAGACACTTGTGGCAAACCAGGCAGACATTACTGAAGTTGTCAGGTAAAGAGTATTGACACTTTTTCAAATTATTCTCCTCTGAAGGGCACACCAACCTTTATCCAGTCAGGTGCAGGAATACCTTTCAGATAGTGATCCATGTACTCCTTCATTTTGATGGCATAGTCTAATCGATTCGCCAGTTTTCTCAGATGATGAGGTTCGTCGTAATAGTGAAGAAAAACTGACTCTTTGCCATTTCGTCGCAGAGCCAGATACAGCTCAATTGATTGATACCATGGCACAGCTTCGTCTGCATCACCATGTTGAATCATAAGTGGCGTGTTAATCCTGTCAGCAAAAAAGACCGGTGAATTCTCAATGTAGGGAGCTAAATTTTCCCACATGCTAACACCAAGCCGGCTCTGAGTCTGCTCATACTGAAACTGTCTTGCAAGTCCGGTACCCCATCGAATTCCACTGTAGGCGCTCGTCATATTGCCAACAGGCGCCCCTGCCACTGCCGCCGCAAAAATATCTGTTTGAGTTACCACATGCGCTGTTAAATAACCACTCCAAGAGTGTCCGTGAAGACCAATTGCGTCAGGATCTGCAATACCCATTTCAATTAACTTGTGAACACCGGGCACAAGATTTTTTGTAGCAGAGTATCCGGGAATCGGCACATCAAACCAGATATCAGGCAGAAAAACAGCGTAGCCATCGCTTGTGTACTGAGCAATGTTTGGCCTGTGATTGGTTACCGGTTTATTGAAATCATAAAGCCGTTGTGAAAACCTCTCGTAGTAGTAAATAAATACAGGATATCGCTTACCCGGCTCATAGTTTCCGGGATAATAAAGAACACCCTGCACCTTTTTCCCATCACTGTTGTACCAGTCCACAAGTTCTGCATGCCCCCATGCAAATTCATCCGTTAAACCTTCGTGCAGGTTGGACACCTGAACAGGGTTTCTAAATCTGCGATCTCCGGCAACCCATAAATTTGGATACTCTCTATATGTTTCTTGCGTAAATAAGATCTCATCTGAATCATCAGCCAGAGCTACAATATTGAATCGTTTTTCACCTTCTAAAACTCTATTAACACCTGACCGCCCCACTCTCGCTTCATAAAAACCGTAGTTTTTTAGATCGTCATGATACATAGTTAATAGCAGTCGTTCATTGCTTGAAAAAGTCTGTTTATTAGGGTTCAAATCATAAATTCTAAAAATCCGTCTCTCGTCACGACCGTCACTTATCTTAGTCTGATTACCGGTTCTTGTATCGAATTGCCATATATCGAATTTGTCGTTTATTAGGATCTGCCTGTCATTGTCAGTCCAACCTGCAATTCCATACGAGCCTGAAGGCTGAGGACGATCATTATCTTCATCATAGAAAGGAGTGGAAATATCTGCCGTCAGATTTCTTTCTGTCCCGGATTGAGTTCCCCGAATGATCCAATCCTCTCCATCAAACCATGCTGCAAAATTGCCATTTGGAGATAATGACGCACCAAATCTCTGCTTTTCAAGAAACTGGTCTGAGTTTGCTGTCTCAAGATCTATCAGATAGTAGTCCCGGTATGTTCCATCCCATGTCCTTAGTTTTTGGTAAGGAATGTCACTCGTCCCAATAGCAACCTTTTCATTATGAGTTACCCAGACATCAGGAAGTTCTACCGTGGCCAGCTGCACTGAGCGATCTGTATCGATATGATAAACTGATCTGAAGAGATGATTTTTGCGTCCGGTCCACGTCTGTTTTTCGTGTGTTTTAATTTGTGGATCATCCCAATGCCAAACGCTTCCTTCAATGTTGTTCAGAATTCTGTCAACACTATAAAGATTTTCAGTTGTCAGAGAATCCGCTTCTTCGCTATGCTCATCCAATGCAACCATCTCTGCGCTCATCACACCATAGAATAATCTGTTACCGTCGTTTGTCCAGGTTAATTGATTCTGTGATCTGAGTCGATATCCATCATTTATATTCTCAGGCCTGACAATTTCAGTTGGTTCCTCTCCAACTTTCATTGTATAAATTGTTGCATCTCCTGTCAGAAACTCCTGTTCAGGCTTAATTTCTGATTGCGTGAACGCAACTCTGCTAGTCTTATGATCCCACGTCAAATTTGAAAAGAGTGCATTCTCAAAACCTGCAATTTTTTGATGATCATTAACATCCCCGTTTAGATTAATCAAATATATACCATTGCCGGTGCCTGTTGTATCAACCACCGAATAGATTAAGTAATTGGATGTACTGTCAACGGCAGATTCATGTACAAAATCAATTGTTTGTGACTCCCTATTATTCAGCTGAACTAATGTCAGAGGCGTACCAAGATGTGAATTCCCATTAGACTCTATCTCATCATCCTGAAAGTGATTAATCCAACCCCACTCTGAATTATTGGAGAATGAGAAATTCCGTGCATCTGCAAAATCAATTGTTTCTCCGTTTGACGTACTCAAAAATGTAACACCCCGATTTGGCGCGTCACTGCCGGCATTTTCTGCTTCGATGAATGGTGGATTAACAAATGCTCCTGTCCACCTTCCATCGTTACTAATTTGAGGCTGTTCTCCCCTCTCAATTGTGAATTGCTGCTGTGATCCAACTTGTTTTATCTCAACATAACCGTCACCAATTTCGGGCCAGACTCCATAAGCCACCCAATTTCCGTTAGCTGATATGACCGGAGTTTTTATGTCTTCAAATTTCAACACATCTTCGAATGTGAATTGGCCCTGAGCTGATAAAGCACCTGGAATCAACAAACAGATAATTACGATAAACGTTGATAGTCTGGCTTTGTGGTGGATAAGATTCATTGATTGAGTCATCTGATTAATTTTTGATTTTAACAGGGCTTAAATCTACTAATCAAAAATGTAAAATATCTGATGAATAACTCAACAGATTACACCCGAACCACCATCAGCTCATCCCATCGTGTAGTGTATCGTTTACTTAAGTACTGCTGCTTCATTTGCCAGCTTTGATCAATTCCGGTAGATGCTGAATGAATTGTTTTTCTTCCATATTTGGCATTTAAGCCATCCAGGCACTCCATCAATTTGTGATCCCTGTTTTGATAAATCTCCTCATCAAAAAGATCACGCTGCACCTCAGATTGTAACAACAAACCTGTCAGCATTACCAGGCCCTTTTTATAAACCTTTGATGGGTCATATAGCTCCTCAACACAGTGAGAAGCAGTTTTAGTCAGCGAAAGAGTGCTCGCTGTTGGATTTGGCAGATTTACAGTTTTACCAAATTTATAGGGCATCAGTGGATCGTCATATTTATTTGTAACCAGACCGACTGTAAGTGTGGAAACCACGCTATTTTGCGCTCTTAATTTTTCTGATGCTCTTTCAGTAAACGACGATATTGCCTCTTTCAGATCCGCCAGTGATGTCACTGGTGAACCAAATGATCGCGAACTAAGAATGCCCTTTCTGTGCACCATACTCTCTTCGATATCTAAACAGGGTTCTCCCCGCAGTTCCAAAACTGTTCTTAATCCGGTTACCTTCATCTTTTTTCTAACCCAGTTGTCGGGCATTTCACTGAGTTGTAAAGCTGATTGTATTCCGTTTCTCTCGAGCATCGTGCTATAATTTTTACCTATTCCCCACACGTTGGATACGGACGTTGCCTTAAGCATTCGTTTTATAATTTCCCGATTTTTAACATGCAAAATACCTTTTAGCGACTCATGAGACTTGGCACACTCGTTTGCAATTTTTGCAAGTGTTTTTGTGGGAGCAATACCGACAGAAACAGGTATACCCGTGCACATGTAAACTTTCATTCGCATTTCAAATCCGATCTGCCGCAACTCATTTTCTGTTCTTGCATGAATTCCGGCAAATGCTTCATCTATACTGTACACCTCAATATCTGACGTAATGGTTCTGAGTGTTTCAATTACCCTTGAACTCATATCACCATACAGAGCATAGTTTGATGAACGGACAGCTATATTATGCTTTTTTATAAGTGGGCGAACCTTGAACTCAGGTATTCCCATTGGGATATTTAACTCTTTTGCCTCACCCGACCGGGCTATCACACAACCGTCATTGTTTGACAAAATTACAATTGGACGTCCTTTTAATGACGGATCAAAAACCCGTTCACACGACGCATAAAAATTGTTACAGTCAATGAGTGCAAATGCCGAGAACATAGAAAAGATGGGAAATCGCTTGTTAAACAGGATGAATAATATGTGTTACACGACCCCAAACTGGTGAGTTAAGCTCAGAATTAAACGTCAACTCTGTGGTTTCTCCGTCACCTTTTTCAAGCACCCAGGAGTTACCGTTTGCAACTATTCTGCATACTCTGAACTCACCATCAATTTCTGCAATTACCAGAGAGTTATTTTTGGGAGCCAGCGACCTGTCGATCACGAGAACGTCTCCATCATATAGTCCAAGATTGTTTTCTGAGTCTCCCTTAACCGTAGAGAAAAATGTTGATGAAGGATATTTTACCAGCAGTTCATTCAGGTTCAACCTGCTTTCAAGATGATCAGTGGCCGGAGATGGAAAACCGGTTTCTATCTCTCTCTTCTTTGTGAGAGTTAGATTCGGCTCTTTTTTCGGTAGATAAGTTTTTGCAATCATAGCTCATTTGTTTATATGTAAAATATATGTGCAAGACCGCAATTACAAACAATCACTAAATAAAACAAAAGTCTTGTTTCCTTCTGAGAGAAAATTACTTAGAGAATACATGCCTCTCAATCGTAGACTTTTTGTAATTGAGTGATTCTATTTCTGAGAGCTAGACCTTCTCATTTCCTGTCTTCTCATCGGCATTCTATCGATGATTGAATTAATTTCTGTTAAGCTTACTTTCTCAGTTCGATCCATTTTAACGCCGCCATCCTTTCCAATGAGTATTACTCTGAATGGATTCTCATCACTATTTAACCTATCGCGCAATTGTTCCGCTGACTTCTCATTTATTAGCTCTCCACTTATCAAACTACTGCCCATCTCAGAGATGGTGATAACTTTCAAATCACGATCACTTATCTCTTCAGGTCTTTCTAATATCTGACTCTTAAGCTCCAGATAATCTGAGTCATCCAATTCATCAGTAAACAGAATAATCACTCGATGTTCCCATCTATAATCATCAAGGTCTATATAAATAGGGTCATTAATGTCAACAGACAACAACAGGGTGACGGATAAGGATGTCAGTGCAGAGATCAGCATTTTCATGATTCTTCTTTTTTTGATGTATTTTAGATCCTTAACCAAGATTCAACAAAAATCGATCTATGTCGCTTCTTATTGCTGTTCAACATCGGGACATGACAAAGTTTAAAGATGAAATTTTACACATCGATAAAAACATAGATGTAGAAATTTGGCCCAATGTTAAACACCCTGACAGAGTTCAGTTTGCAGTTGCGTGGGATCATCCAAAACAGATTTTTCAAAACTATCCCAATCTAAAAGCGGTGTCATCATTAGGCGCCGGTGTGGATCATCTTTTGTCTGACAACTCAATCCCAGAAACGGTTCACATCACGCGCGTTGTTGCTCCATCTTTAACAGATCAGATGAGTGATTTCGTTTTAACCGCTGTTTTGAATCTATTCAGAAATACCGAACGCTATGTTAAACAGCAGCAAAAGGGACATTGGGAAAAACACAAGGCTTATTCAAAAAGTGAGCTGACCATCGGGATTATGGGTCTTGGTGAACTTGGAAAAGCAGCTGCACAGCGACTTATTGCTAATGGCTTTAACGTAAAAGGTTGGGCACGAACTCAAAAGAGTATCGCAGGTTTAGCGACCTACTCAAATAACGAACTGACTGAATTTCTCAACGGCGCAAATGTGCTGGTTTGTCTTTTACCTTTGACTTCTGAAACTGACGGAATACTTGAGATCGACCTTTTTAAAAAATTATCTCAACCCGCTTTTCTGATAAATGCAGCCAGAGGCGAACACTTGGTTGAAGAAGATCTCATCTATGCTTTAGACACCGGCCTCATAAATCACGCAGTTCTTGATGTTTTCCCAAAGGAGCCGTTGCCGGAATCTCATGCATTCTGGAACCGGGATAAAATAACAATAACACCGCACATTGCATCTGTTACAGATCCAAAAGAAGCGGCAACACTGATTGTAGAAAACTATAAACGTCTTCTATCAGGGATGGAGCTCTTAAACGCTATTGACAAAAAAAAGGGATACTGATATCGCCGAATAATTTCTTCTTATGAATAAACTCTTAGTCATAATTGCTGCTTTTATTCTCTCCGGTTGTCTTGGACCTGTCAAAGATCTCTACCCGGAAGATCGTGAACTTCGCACAGTTGATGTGTACATAGTGAGTCATGGCTGGCATGCCGGAATTGCTATTGAATCGGCGCTGATAGAAGATTATTTGCCACAACATCCCGATATGCCGGAGGCTCAATTTCTAAAGTTCGGTTGGGGTGATGGACGTTATTATCCCGAAACAGATACAGGTTTTTGGCTGTTGATGCGAGCCGCACTATTACCAACTAAAAGTGTGATTCATGTTGTTGGTGTAGACCTGCCGATTGAGCGATATTTTTCGGGCAGTGAGGTAATCCGGATAGCAATAACAGAAGATGGCGCAAAGAAGATGGGCGAATTTATTGCTGATCGTTTTAAAACGAATGACAATAATGACGTGACTGTTGCCGCACCCGGACTCTACACCAATAGTGTTTTCTTTAAGGCTAATGGTCGCTATTACCTTCCCAAAACATCAAACATCTGGACTGCTCGTGCACTGAGAAAAACCGGGTACCCGATAACCCCTCTTTACGCATTCACTTCAGGGAATGTAGTTAAACAGTCACTCAAAGATGGCGAGTCGGCAAATTGATATGCAATGTTGGGCCGCTGCTTTAAAACTTACCCAAGCGTCACATCCAGAACCATCATTACACAAAAACCAATAATTGTACCCATTGTAGCGATATCCGTATTACCGGCTCTTTGGGATGTAGGTATCAACTCTTCAACAACCACAAATATCATGGCGCCTGCAGCAAATCCAAGAGCATAAGGTAATAGCGGCTGAATAAAAATTACAGCCAGCGCACCAATCACAGCTGATGGCGGATTTACCAACCCAGACAACTGACCATAGTTAAAACTTAACCCCTTTGAAACACCCTCGCCCCGAAGTGGCAATGAAACAGCCATACCCTCGGGTAGGTTTTGAATGCTGATACCTATCGCCAGAACAATAGCAGCAGCTACAGTTGCAGTACCGGTCGGATCGATACCTGAGGCTGCTGCACCAAACAGAACGCCCACTGCAAGCCCTTCAGGAATATTGTGTAGCGTGATGGCCATTACAAGCAGTGTGGCACGTCTCCATTTTGTTTTGACACCCTCAGCAGCATCACGGGGAAGGCCAAGGTGGAGATGCGGTACATATGCATCCGCAATTCGAATGGTAAAAGCACCCGCCAAAAAACCAACGGTTGCGGGCATCCAGATAATTAATCCCAAAGATTCTGCCATCTGCATGGAGGGCTCAAGCAGAGACCAAATCGTTGCCGCTATCATAACACCCGCGGCAAATCCTAATGAAGCATCTAAAAACTTTCTGTTAACGCCCTTGTTTAAGAAAACAGCTGCTGCACCTATCGCTGTTGTAACCCACCCTAACGTTCCGGCCAAAAAAGCCTGCATGACTGGATGTTGATTTGAAAACCATGTTGCAATAGCCCATTCTTCCATAAAGATTTACACTAATTGATATATAATTTTTAGTCTTGACTAAAAATACAAACTTTAAAGTATATGCGTTCAATTTTTTTGATTTATAAAATAGTACTCATTGTCATGTAAAAGGATTTAAATATTGTGTAGCAAATGCATCATTTGTCATATCATAAGTATGTTAAAAAAGAGAAAAAGCTGTATCTTTCAGACTGCTAATTTGCATCATTAAGAGCTACCTACATTTGAACAATCTGCTCGCTAAGTTTGTTAGCCACTCAAACGCAAACATCTATATTGTAATCTCTATTTTCATGAATATACAGTTCGGTAAAGAACAGTTTTCAACCCGCCATATTTCACCCGACAACGATCAAATTAAAGAGATGCTTGAGGTTGTTGGCGCAGAGTCACTTGATCAACTCATTGATCAAACTATTCCGAAAAAAATCAGACTTGATAAACCATTAGATCTACCTGAAGCGTTAAGTGAACAGGATTATTTGGGGAACATCAAGAAGACTTCCCTTAAGAATAAGATTTTCCGTTCATTCATCGGAATGGGCTATTATGACACGATTACTCCAAATGTAATCTTGAGAAATATTCTTGAAAATCCGGGCTGGTACACTGCCTATACTCCCTATCAGGCAGAAATTGCACAGGGTCGCCTTGAAGCACTGATCAACTTCCAAACCATGGTAAGCGATCTAACAGGAATGGAGCTTGCCAACGCGTCTCTGCTCGATGAAGGTACAGCTGCAGCTGAAGCCGCATCGATGCTTTTCAGTCAGCGAAAAGGAAAGAAACGAAAGGCAGCGAACATATTTTTTGCATCTGATAAATGTCATCCACAAACACTAGCCGTTTTGGAGAATAGGCTCGAACCGATTGGCGTGAATTTGGTAATTGGGAACATCAACG
>SKGY01000127.1 GCA_007117235.1 Balneolaceae bacterium | reverse complement strand
GGAGCTGTTTTGGGAATCATGGTATCGTTTGCATATCTGTTTCCAACGGCGCCGATTATGCTGCTTTTCTTGCCTCCAATTCAGGCTCGGTTTTTCGTTGCCGGCTGGGTAGCACTGGATGTTCTGTTCCTCGGTGCATCAGATAATATTGCAAGGCTGGTTCACCTTGGTGGTGCCGGAATCGGATTCTTACTAATAAAAGCATACTCAAATGGTACAGATCTGTCTAAATTTGTAAGACCAATCGAAAAATTGTGGAATCCTGAATTGTCTAAGCCTAAACCATCTAAAAAGAAGCCCAAAAACAAGAAGATGCACTCAGTTAGTGATGCAACTATTGTTGATGAATCTGATCAAACAGAATTGGATGAGATACTCGAAAAAATATCACAAAAAGGTTATGACGGTTTAACCGCTGAAGAAAAGAGAAAGCTCTTTGAATTGAGTAAGAAAAATTAGTGTTACACTAGACTTAATATTCCGTCAATCGAACTTAATAAACTGTTAGCTCGCAATGAATCCAATTGAAAGAAGAAAATCTATAACTGTAAAAGTCGGCGATGTTGTAGTAGGAGGGGATAACCCGATTGTTGTTCAATCTATGACCAATACTGATACAGCTGATATTGACGAAACAGTTGAGCAGATAGATCATCTGAACAAAGCGGGTTCAGAACTGGTAAGAATTACGGTAAACAATGATGCAGCTGCCAAGGCTGTTCCTCACATCAAAGAGAAGCTGCTTAACCGCGGAGTAACTGTACCAATTATAGGTGATTTTCACTATAACGGGCATCTTCTTTTGACGAAATATCCTGATATGGCGAAATCACTTGCCAAGTTCAGAATCAACCCGGGTAATACAGGAACAAAAACCCGCGATGAGAACTTTTGCACAATTGTTGAGCAGGCCATCAAGTATGATAAACCTGTTCGTATTGGCGTAAACTGGGGGTCACTGGATCAACAGCTTCTTGCTCAATACATGGATGAAAATAATGCCAGAAAGGAGCCAAAGTCTTCTAAAGAGGTGATGCTTGATACCATGGTGGAAAGTGCCCGGAGATCGACAGCACTTGCTGAAGATGTAGGTCTGCCGTCAGACAAAATTATTGTAAGCTGTAAAATGAGCGGTGTGCAGGATTTAATTAATGTTTACCAGAGAATAGCTAAAGATCTGAAATACCCACTCCATTTAGGGCTCACCGAAGCAGGGATGGGTATGAAAGGGACAGTGGCCAGTTCTGTGGCACTTGCTGTTCTGCTCCAAAAAGGTATTGGTGATACAATACGTGTTTCACTGACTCCAATGCCCGGCGCCGACAGGGCAGAAGAGGTGCGAATTAGCCAGCAAATTTTGCAGTCGCTCGGAATTAGAAGTTTCGTCCCGCAAGTTACATCATGTCCGGGTTGTGGAAGAACAAAGAGCACTTATTTCCAGGAACTGGCAGATGAGATTCAAAACTATGTAGTTGAAATGATGCCGATCTGGAGAGATGTATACCCGGGTGTGGAAGAGATGGACGTTGCAGTTATGGGTTGTATTGTAAACGGACCCGGAGAGTCACGTCACGCAAATCTTGGAATCTCTTTACCCGGAACATTCGAAGAGCCAAAAGCACCTGTGTACGTAGATGGTGAACATTTCAAGACACTAAAAGGGGATGGAATAGGTGCGGAATTCAGAAAGATTTTAGATGATTACGTGACGAAAAACTACGGTTCTAAAAATAGTTAGACTCTCACTTTTTAGTAGAATTTGAAAATTCACTGATTCCTGCCTCTCTGACCCATAATTTATTTGTGTAAGCGTTTACATTTTACGATATTAGATGTAAGCGCTTACATTAACTCGGTTGTTTTATTACAAAATGACTGTTTGATGTACGTTTGAAATAGAAACAACAAATTTGGAGTATTAATTATGATTACTAAAAAACTAAGTTTATTTCTTATAGCATTGATAATGCCGTTTGCGTTAATGTCATGCTCAGATGATTCAACTGGGATTGACGATATAGAAGAAGATCCGATTGGAACCACCTTCAAGGTAAATATGGCTGAAGTTGAAGGATTCGATCCCGATTCAGATCAAGTATATATTACAGGATCTCATATAGAATGGCCTGAGCCAGGTACTGAGCCAAATCAACAGCTAATGGAGCCTGAGGAAGATGACTCTATGATCTACGTAATATTTTATGAAGGTCTGGAAAACGGTGAATACGAATTTAAATTCTTCTCAACAGCTATTGGTGAAGGCTGGGATAGTGGCGAATGGCCGGGTGATCCAAATCGTAGCGTAACTGTTCAAGGTGAAACAGAATATGAAGGTGTTTTTGGTGTTCAGCCAGAATAATTACTGACATCAGTCTGAACTATTTAATTGAGCGGGTTAAAAACCCGCTCAATTTTTTTTCATGACGATTACGTTCAAATTACCTTTCTTAAACCTTACTTTGTGTAGATCACTAGACCTCTCAACTAATCAGTAAGGAGAAACTGTGCCTAAAACAATTTATGATATAGCTAAAGCTGCTAATGTCAGCATTGCGACAGTATCCAGGGTATTCAATAATTCGGATTCGGTTAGACAGGAAACAAAAGAGCGGGTTTTAACCATAGCCCATAAATTTGGTTACCAGCCTCACGTGTATGCTCAGGGTCTCGCTTCAAAAAAGAAGAATCGAATAATGATGATGGTACCATTGATTTCAAAT
>SKGY01000055.1 GCA_007117235.1 Balneolaceae bacterium | reverse complement strand
GTCCTTTTTTTCCAACCAGCAGTTCAGCAACGGCATGCTGGTGCGGATTGCCGGCCTTGCCTACCAGAAGGGCTTTGGCGGACACTTCCACAACGACAACTCCATCGCTGTGCTCAGGGATATCCCCGGCATTGTCGTGGCCGTACCCAGCTCGGGTCGCGAGGCCGCCGGACTCCTGCGCACCTGCATGGACCTGGCTCACCGTGAGCAGCGGGTGGTCGTTTTTCTTGAGCCGATCGCCCTGTATATGACCAGCGATCTCCTCGCGCCAGAAGACGCGCTCTGGGCCGCCAGCTACCTGGCGCCGGCAGAACAGGAAGCGGTTGAATTCGGCAGCGTACGCGTCGCCGGCAGTGGCACCCGCCTGGCCATCGTGAGCTACGCCAACGGCTACTATCTCTCGACCCAGGCAGCACAGACGCTGCGCGAGGAGGATGGCATCGACGCGCGGCTGATCGACCTGCGCTGGCTGCAGCCGCTGCCGGAAAAGTCGCTGCTGGCATCGATTGCCGGCTGTGACGGCGTGCTGATTGTGGACGAGTGCCGGCGATCAGGCTCGGTCAGTGAGGCCCTGATAGCCCTGCTGCATGAGCAGCAGCCAGAACTGCCTACGGCGCGGATCACGGCGCTGGACAGCTTCATTCCACTGGGGGACGCAGCCTACACCGTGCTGCCGGACCGCGAAGGCATTGTCAGCGCCGCGAGGAACCTGGTCTGTGGCCGGCCCGAACACGCGCCCTGACCGTCGCCGCGCACGTCCCGAAACAGCGGCGCCCGGCGATCCCGGCCCCGACATCAACGACATGACAGACACCAGGATAACAGCATGGAAGTCAGACCCGAGGACATCAGGCGCGCACAGGCGCGCCTTCAGGGCCAGGCGGTGGTCACGCCGCTGCTCGAGAACAGTGAACTGAACGCCCGGGTGGGTGGACGCGTCTTCCTCAAGGCGGAGAACCTGCAGCGAACGGGCTCCTTCAAGTTCCGCGGCGCCTACAACCGGCTGTCGCAGCTCACGCCGGCGCAGAGGAGCGTCGGCGTGGTCGCCTGGTCATCGGGAAACCATGCCCAGGGCGTGGCCGCAGCCGCAGGGATCCTGGGTATACCTGCAACCATCGTGATGCCGGCGGATGCGCCGCGCATCAAGACCGAGAATACCCGGCGCTACGGCGCGAAAATCGTGGCCTACGACCGCTACCGCGAAAGCCGCGAGGACATTGCCCGCGCAATCGCCGCCGAGACCGGCGCGACGCTGGTGCCCTCCTACGACGACCCGCACATCATCGCCGGGCAGGGTACCTCTGGCGCCGAGATGCTCGCCCAGGCAGCGGAACGTGGTATCCGGTTGTCGCAGCTGCTCGTGTGCTGCAGCGGTGGCGGACTCGCGAGCGGAATCGCCACGGCCTTTGCGGAGGCCTCGCCGGATACCGCCATCTACAGCGTGGAACCGGAGGACTTTGACGACACCGCGCGCTCACTGGCCAGCGGCCAGCGAGAGCAGAATGCCGGTGATGCCAGGTCGATCTGTGACGCGCTGCAAACGCCCAGCCCGGGAGAGCTGACGTTCAGCATCAACCGGCGTCTTCTCGCCGGCGGCCTGTCTGTGTCGGATGCAGAGGTGCGCGAGGCGATGCGCTTTGCCTTCAATCAGCTCAAGCTCGTTGTCGAACCCGGAGGCGCTGTCGCGCTGGCGGCACTGCTGCATGGCCGCGTTGACGCGGCGGGAGGACATACAGGAATCGTTCTTTCGGGTGGCAACGTGGACCCGGCCCTGTTTGCATCGATCATCACGGAATGACCGAGGGGTGTGCGGTCTCAGTCCGCAGCCCACTGGATGGTCACGGTCTGGCGCCCCCACTCCCGCGCCTGCTTTCTGTCCGTCCCCATGAAGATATCTATCTTGTTTGTCCAGCGTCTGTTCATTTTATCGAGCACCACATACTCGCCGGGCAGGCCTTCGATTTTCACCGCGGTGCCGTGGGTAAGCCCCTCGTCGATGAGATCCCGGGATACGGCGATGGCCTTCATGCCCGGCTCGAGCTGATCACCCCAGGCCGCCAGACCGACGTTACCCTTCTTGGTCTCCGACTCGGCAAGCGTATAGGCGGTTGCAGCCACCTCAAGCGACTTCGGCGCTTCGCTACTGCCACAGCCGGCCAGCAGCGTGGCCGTGATCAACAGACCGGACGTTTTCCATATTCGCATTGTTAGCCCTCTAACCGGCACCTCTTGCCCAGATAAAAGGGTACTCAATTTGCACGGGTGATGACAGAGGACGCTGATGCTCGTGATAATGCTGTCTACGCCCGACTTGTAACAATCGCCGGTGGCGCGCATCTTCACGACCAGGCACACGAAAACCGCCCCGGCTCGCCAACCACAAGGACACCCTCAGCTTGCGCCCTATCCTGAAGAAACTGCTCATTGCCGGCCTGATCGGCCTCGCGGTACTCGCCTACCTCAGCTTCGATGTGGGCGACTACCTGAGCCTCGACTTCCTGCAGCGGCAGCTGGGTGACATTCGCGCCTACTACGCCGACAACACGCTCCTCAGCCTGGCGATTTTCCTGCTCATCTATACGAGCGTTGTCGCCCTGTCCATTCCCGGCGCCACCATCATGACCCTGGCGGGGGGCGCCATCTTCGGCTTCACCACGGGCCTGATTCTCATCTCCTTTGCCTCCGCCATCGGCGCAACGCTGGCGTTCCTGGTGGCCCGCTACCTT
>SKGY01000053.1 GCA_007117235.1 Balneolaceae bacterium | reverse complement strand
GTACGCCTCGAGGCTGAAATGATTTCTGATTGGGATGAAGTAGAAGTCATTTCTAAACGCATCATCAGCAAGGCTCAAAAAATATTCACTGCAGCAAAAGATAGTAAGGAGTTACGATCTGCAGAAAAAACTATACTTCAGGATCCTGAATTAGTTACTCTTGAACCTAAAAAGGAGACACCAAAATCTAGCACCCCTGTTAATAAAGGCCCCAATGATAAAAAAGTAATCACAAAAGATCTTACCCAGTATTACATCAATGTGCCCCCACGGTCTAAGATTTCAACGCTGATGGCCGTTCTTGAAAAAAACCCCTCAGATACCGTTGTAATATTTACAGCCTCGAGGCGTACCGCTGACAGACTTTATAAAATTCTGAGAAAGAGTAACCGGAGGGCAGTGAGTATTCATGACCAACTCGACAAAAAAACTTTTGACGAACGATTTGGTCGATTTACCTCCGGCAATGTCCAGCATTTGTTAATCGGTGAACTAACCGCGAAAGATCTTCCACTTGAGCATGCCTCTCAGGTCATTAACTACGATGTACCTGAAGATGTCAATGAATACAAATTGAGAGCTGAACTTGTGGGAGATGGGAAAGCTACTAAGATACTATCGCTCGTATCAAAACAAGATCGAGGTGACATAAACACAATCTGTGAGTCATTGGGTTATGCACCTGAAGAGGTTCCGCTTCCAAAAGGTGTTGAAGAGAAAAAAGAGTCCAGCCCTAAAGAGTCTCCCAAAAAGAGCAAACCTAGTCAACGATCTCAAAGAGGAAGCAAGCAGAGAGGTTCAGGCAAGCAAAAGGGCAAGGGCAAGAGACAGCAATCGCCGAAGAAGAGATCTAAAGAGATTGATGGATTACCTAGGCCAACGTTTGATCAACTTGAAGGCGGTAGAACCGGTAAGAAGAAAAAAACAGGTGTTGTAGGCTTTATTAAAAAGTTATTCTCCTGATTCATTTAGATCTTTGATTACATTTAAAACATGTCGTTAAAGGCTTTTTTCGTATCAGGTGCTGGGCTTGTAAATAGGCTGACTATCCACGTGGCAAATAGTGCCGCAAAAAAGCCCGGAATCAGTTCGTACATAAGGTCACTCAGAAAAGGAATATAGAACCATATTACTGTTACTGACGTGCCTGTAATAAGGCCTGCAAATACTCCGGCTCTGGTTGTCCTCTTCCAATAAAGTGCTAAAATTGAGGTAGGGCCTATGGATGCGCCCAAGCCTGCCCATGCAAAAAGCACCAGCCAAAACACCAGGTCTTCCGCTAGAAAACCAAAAAAGAGCGCAATCAATACAATCAAAAAAACCACTGCCCTGCTGTATAGCACTAACTTTTTCTGAGATACCTTCTCACCTTTTTTGATAATCTTCTCATAAACATCACGTACTACACTTGAGGCTGCTACCAGCAGTTGTGAGTCAGCAGTTGACATTATAGCCGCAAAGATTGAAGCCAGAACCACACCAAATAGCAACGGGTGCAGATGCAGCTGTGCCAAAAGTGGAAAGAGATTCTCTGTATCCTCACCGGGCAGCATTGATATATCAGGAAAATATGCCCGCCCCGCTAAACCGATAAATACTGCACCCCAAGCCATCATCACATTCCAAAGGGTTCCAATTACAGCAGCAACTTTTAACTGTTTTGAATCATCAATAGACATATACCTGGCCAGAATGTGTGGATTGCCAGGTGAGCCTAAACCGATTCCCAAAAACCCGATGGCCGCACCTACAGAAATTGCAAATGGATCAACATACATTATATCCATCAGTGAAAGTTGCCGAAGCAGTTCACCCAAACCTCCCAGATTTGAAATGGCGATAATTGGAAGAATTACCAGTGCCAAAATCATGAAAAATGCCTGGATCATATCACTGAGACTCACGGCATAAAAACCACCTAGTATTGTATATACAACTACAATGAATGCGGTTAATAATATTCCTGTATTCATCTCCAATCCAAATCCGGAAGAGAACGCTTTGCCACCTGCTACAAACTGAGCGGATATATATCCCACCATAAAAATGAGAAAGATCGATACAATTGTGATTCTTAATTTGCCGTCATGATCACCAAATCGTTCGGCAAAGAAATCAGGTATGGTTATACAATTTCTCTTTTCGGTGAAATTTCGCAGTCGACGGGCGTAGTAGATGAAAAGAAATATTTCAACTATGATATAACCCAGAACTGCCCAGATTGCTGATGGCCCCTGAGCATAGGCCATTCCGGTTACGCCTAGCAGAAGCCATGCACTTCTCCCGGAAACAACAGCAGAAAGTGCTACGACAACTCTGTTCATCTTTCTACCACCAATAAAATATTCGCTAATACCTTTTGATGAAAACTTTGAGGCATACAGCCCTATTCCAACTATAAATAACAGATAGGCAACAAAGGCAGCTATAGAATATGGGTTGAGTGCTACTTCAATAACAGTTGATTCACTCATCATTCAGAGAATCTTTTTTTGCAAGAGCTACTGCAAGTAGAATCACTAAAATGGGCAGCACAAACATTACTATGTAGAAAGAGGTCATGTCACTCAATATATAATTCGTCTACCTAAACAATTTCTGTAACAAACCCGCAGTTAACACGTAGATGCTTCAAGATGATGTTTTGGTTATAATAGACTAGTTTAATCAAAGCCCGATACGGTGAAACGTGTCGGGCATTTTTTTAAGGAAAGATTCCCATTCCC
>SKGY01000126.1 GCA_007117235.1 Balneolaceae bacterium | reverse complement strand
TTCGCAATTGTTTGCGGAAGGGATCAATACGAAATCTGAAAATTAGTTTATCATTATGAAGACCAAAAAATCAGCGACCGGTAAGTATTCAAAAAAGCAGGTGACTGAGATATTAAACGACTACAAGCTGGCTTTTGCGAGTCGTCATATGTCGATCCTGGGAAGAAAAGAGGTACTTACTGGAAAAGCTAAGTTTGGAATTTTTGGTGATGGTAAAGAACTGCCTCAGATTGTACTCTCAAAATTTTTCAAAAATGGTGATTTCAGATCCGGTTATTATCGCGATCAAACACTGATGATGGCTATTGGTGAACTAACTATTGAAGAATTTTTCGCACAACTTTATGCGGATCCGGATATTGCCAACGATCCAAATTCTGGTGGAAGGCAAATGAACTCTCACTTTGCAACCAGACTGATCAACGAAGATGGGAGCTGGGTAGATCAAACCTCCCAAAAAAACACATCTGCTGATATGTCGCCAACTGCGGGTCAGATGACCAGATTGTTGGGGTTGGCTCAGGCCTCAAAAGTCTATCGCGAGAATGATCTGTTATCAGACTGGAAACAGTTTTCTAATAATGGCAATGAAGTTGCTTGGGGCACAATTGGTGATGCGAGTACTTCTGAAGGCCCTTTTTGGGAGACGATTAATGCAGCCGGTGTGTTGCAAGTGCCAATGGTGCTATCTGTTTGGGATGATGGCTACGGTATATCAGTGGCTAAAAAGTACCAGACAACAAAAGAGAGCATCTCAAAAGTTTTACGTGGGTTCAAACGAACTAAAAGCGAGCCTGGTTTTGAAATTTTCAATGTACAAGCATGGAATTATGAAGAGTTAATTACCACATACAATGAAGCTCAAACTATCGCCAGAGAAGAGCATGTTCCGGTTCTTATCCACGTTGAAGAAGTTACCCAGCCGCAAGGTCATTCAACTTCAGGCTCCCATGAACGATATAAAAGTGAAGAACGCCTTGAGTGGGAAACAGAGTATTGCTGTATTAATCAGTTTAAAAACTGGATTATTGCAAAAGGGATTTCGAAAAAAGACACCATTGATAAGCTTGAAAAAGAAGCCGTTGATGAAGTAAACGAAGCACAGAAAAGAGCGTGGAATAACTACCTTGAACCAATTAAGCAGGAGAAAGAGGAGTTTTTAACGCTTATTGACAGCGTGATTAATGCTCATGACTCTAAATCAGAGATCAGCGAAATCAGAGATCAGCTCAAGAAAAAAACGCGCCCCATTAGAAAAGATGTCATCTCTTCTGCACGAAGAGTGCTTTTTTCTTTGGCCGGAGAATCATCAAATGCGAAGCAAGATTTGATAAACTGGCTTGATGCTCAGCAGGAAGAGAATAAAGAGAGGTTCAATTCACACCTGTATAATGAAGGTCCAAAATCACCCAAGCTGATTGAAGAGATCAAGCCTGAATATGATGAAAAACCAAAAAGGGTAGATGGGCGAGTTGTACTCCGGGACAATTTTGAAAAACTGTTTGAAACCTATCCAAACACACTTGTTTTCGGTGAAGATGTAGGAAAGTTAGGGGATGTAAATCTAGGCCTGGAAGGGATGCAGGAGAAATTTGGCGAATTGCGTGTAACTGATACGGGTATTCGTGAAGCAACAATACTTGGGCAGGGTATCGGTATGTCACTACGGGGTCTCCGTCCTATCGCAGAAATTCAGTATTTAGATTATCTGCTCTATTGTTTCCAAAGCTTAAGCGATGATGTTGCAACACTGAGCTACAGAACAGCCGGTGGGCAGACATACCCGCTAATCGTGCGAACAAGAGGGCATAGACTTGAAGGCATCTGGCACTCAGGTTCACCAATGGGAGTTTTGATTAACGGACTGCGCGGGATGCACATCTGTGTACCGAGAAATCTTACTGACGCTGCCGGATTTTATAACACACTTATTCAGGGTGATGACCCCGGTTTGGTAATTGAACCATTGAATGGCTACAGGCTTAAAGAAAACCTGCCTGTAAACATGGGGGAGTTTACTGTTCCACTGGGAATTCCTGAGATTGTGCAAGAGGGTGAAGACATAACGGTTGTCTCTTATGGCTCTACATTCAACATTGTTCAGGGAGTTGTACCTGACCTTATAAAAGCCGGCATTTCTGTTGAGTTAATTGATGTGAGAACACTGCTTCCATTTGATCGTAATCATATGATTGTAGAGTCACTCAAAAAGACAAACAGAATAATCTTTATTGATGAGGATGTTCCGGGCGGCGGAACAGGATTTATGATGCAGCAGGTAATCGATACTCAAAAGGGTTATAAATATCTCGATAGCGAAGCAAAATGTCTGACAGCCAAAGCTCATCGTCCTGCTTTTGCAACTGATGGTGACTATTTCTCAAAGCCAAGTGCTGAAGATGTTTATGAAGCTATTTATGAGATCATGCACGAATCAAATCCGTCAAAATATCCTGCATTGAAATAGGTGGGAATCTGTCTTAAAGGATTATCCAGTCAAGGAAAATAAAGATCCAGACAATAGGCAGGTAAACAAATGAGGCGAACATCAGCGATCGGGCTGATGCTGTGCTTTTCTCAATAGCGAATTTGATACCGAAGTAGAGAAAACCAATAGTGGTGGCCATTGAACCGATGAGGTAAATATACCCCAACAACTCCATCACATAGAGTTTATATACTGTTGGGATTAGTATGATCAACGGAATGAGAACCCAAAGCATGATTTTAATCGACTTTGGATC
>SKGY01000219.1 GCA_007117235.1 Balneolaceae bacterium | reverse complement strand
GATCCATCAACTCGGCAATAAAGTGCTCCTGATACTTATCATCAATATTGAAAACAAGCTTTATATAGTTCATTGAGGTATCCGGTTATAGATCAATTCAAGTACTACATCGCCAACTGCCTGAAGAACGTCCTTATCGATAATGTCCATATTGTCGTTTTGTGTATGCCAATACGGAGGGAAATTTACACTGCCATTCGGGTTAACTGTGTGGTGAATAATATTGATCATTGGAATACCTGTAAGCCGCTGCACAATGATATGATCGTCCTGAATTCGTCCACCACGCTCGTTCAGAAAGAGTTGATCGTGACCAAATTCAGCAGCAATTGACCAAATTTCATCTACCAGATTAGGTGCGTAACTCATTGAGAAACCCTCTTTAGGGAAAACAGCTCCCGTTCCGCCTACCATATCAAGAAGTATTCCAAATCTTGGATTATATCCCGGAACCGGTGGATTCTGGCTCCAGTATCTTGAACCTAAAAAGTAATTATCCAGATCTCCCACTTCGCCATAATCCTCACCATCAAATAGAATGATATCTACACCTATTGGAAGTTCATGCTCTGCAAAAATATTAGCAAACTCCATCAAAACTCCAACGCCGCTTCCCCCATCATCAGCCCCTAAAATAGGCTCATTCGGTGAGGTGGGATCTTCTTCACCACGTGGACGGGAATCCCAATGTGCTGCAAGTACAATTCGGTCACTGTGCTCAAGACCAAAAGCTGCGATAATGTTGAATAGCTCAATTGTTTCTCCATATACTTCCAACTCAAATTCTTGAACAAACATAGATGATTGCCCTGCAGTATTTTGGAAGTGTTCTCTAAAGTAGTTTTTAGCATGTACATGCGCTTCAGTTCCAGGTACTCTCGGACCAAAAGTTACCTGTTCTTCAATGTAAGTGTGGGCTCTGTCAGCGGAGAACTGAGGCACCTCTCTCCCCTGATCACTAAATTGAAGGCCGGTTCCTTCATCGCTGCAGGAGTTAAAAATAAAAATTGTGAAAAGAGATAATGTGAAAATGTAGAATAGCTTTTTCATAATTATGACCGTGACACCATAGTTGAAGATGACTGGCAGGTTGGAAGTACAATCGTATCCATGATATTTACGTGCGGGGGTCGAGTGATGACAAAAAGTATAATGTCGGCTACGTCTTCAGCTGTTAACGCCTGTATATCCTGATAGACTTCATTTGCCTTATCTTTATCCCCATGAAATCGGACTTCGCTAAATTCTGTCTCCACCAAACCCGGCGAAACGGCGCTCACTCTGATATCAGTACCATGCAGATCCATTTTGGTGGCTTTTGTAATTGCATCTACTGCATGTTTAGTCCCACAATAGACTGAACCGCCCGGATATGACTCATGACCGGCTATCGAGCCAATATTGATAATATGTCCGCTATTACGCGACTTCATGCGTTCTGAGACAAATCGGGTCATACTCAATAACCCTTTTACGTTGGTATCGATCATCTTGTCCCAATCTTCAAAGTCAGCGCTATGGATGGGATCTTTACCTGAGGCAAGTCCTGCATTGTTTATCAGGATGTCAATCGGTTTTTTGATCGACTCAACACAACTCTTACAGGCGTCCCTATCCCTTACATCAAAGGTGTATGTCATCACTTCGACATCGTACTGTTTAAGGATATCAGTACTAATTTCCTTTAACCTCTCCGATCTACGCCCGGTTAAAATGAGATTTGCACCTTCACCTGCGCAGGCGAAAGCTGTGGCTTTACCAATTCCGGCTGTGGCTCCGGTAATAAGAACCCATTTATTCTTTAACCGGGACTTTGCTGGCATTATCCCTCACTGTGTAGCATTTCAATTCTACGCCCTGCTTTCAATACATCTTCTTCCCTGAAGTAGTTGCCCATAAATTGAATACCAATCGGTAATCCATTCGAATGAACACCTGCAGGAACACTAATGCCGCAAATTCCGGCCAAATTTGCAGAAATGGTATATACGTCATTCAAATACATTTGCACAGGATCTTCCTGATTCTCTCCAAGCTTAAATGCAGTTGTTGGTGCCGTTGGTGAAACAATCACATCAACTTTATTAAAAGCAGCCTCGAAATCTTGTTTGATAAGACGTCTAACTCTCTGTGCCTTAGAAAAATAGGCATCATAATAGCCTGCGCTCAGAACGTACGTTCCAAGTAGAATACGGCGTTTAACTTCCTTACCGAAACCTTCATTTCGAGACTTTTTATACAATCTGGCAAGCGGTGAATCGAGTTTCGTCAGTCGTTCAATTGCTTTCTGTTTTCCATCACCCACGGCATTTTTTATCTCCTGCTCAATGGCAGAGGCCTCTTTACCGAGCTCCTCCTCTATCTGCTTGAAGTCAGCTCTGTGTCCATATCGAATCCCATCATAGCGCGCCAGGTTACTGGACGCTTCAGCTGTGGCAAGGATATAGTAGGTGGATATTCCGTACTTCATATGTGGCAGCTTAATCGGAACAAGTTCTGCTCCATCTTTTTCAAGTGCCTTCAGCTGTTCTTCGATAAGTGTTCGAATTTCAGTATCCAGTCCCTCACCAAAGTACTCTTCAGGAACACCGATTTTAAGCTTCTTATCAATCTGATTCAGCGATTCTACATAGCTGCCCACTTTTTGATCTGATGATGAGTTATCCATCGGATCGTGTCCGGATATATGCTCCAGAATCAGAGCAGCATCATGAACGTTGTTTGAAAATGGGCCGATACAATCAAAAGATG
>SKGY01000211.1 GCA_007117235.1 Balneolaceae bacterium | reverse complement strand
GCTTTATAATACTCTTCATTTTCAGTAATAACTCCCCGCGCTCTACCTTCAGATATATCAATTTTTGCAACGGGTGAATTTGGAATTACCTCTCCCCCTTTTTCTTCTATAAGATTCTTCATTGCCTGAGTAAGCATCCCACTTCCACCCTTTGGATGTTTAGCTCCACTGTGATGAAGCATCGACTGCCATCCAACAAAATCACCGGTTGCCGATTGATCCGGTAATGGGCCTGACTGCGCAGCAAACCATGTTAATGCAGCTTTCATATAAGGGCTTTCAAATGCTTTATCGACCACGCTTCCGTAGCTGCCCAGAATTTTCTGCAAGCCATCAATTTGCTCACCTTTTTTAAACATAGAGCCATCTCTATACTGGCCCTTTGCCATCTCCATGAAGATATTCTTCCCCGTAGGCGGAACCATGAATGCTTTTAGAACTCCTTTATTTATCCTCTCCCAAAAATCGATGAACTCGCGATAATTGGAGACATCATTAGGGGCAACTTTTGAAATGGAGTCTAGTGTTTTTTCAAGATCTTTGTGGAAGTGAATCACACCTTTTCCATCCGGCACAGGATAACTCATAAACGGATCCATCTCGATATACTCAAGGCCATAGTTAGTTAATTCAAGCTCCTCTATAATTCCTGTTTGATGGATCATAATGTGAACAGACGAACCAACATCCATTCTGAAACCGTTTGGATTTTCATCCGACTGAAACATTGTTTCAGTACATACAGCACCACCAATTGTATCTCTTCTCTCTAATACACCAACTTTCATACCTGCTTTTGCAAGATAACAGGCTGTTACTAATCCATTGTGCCCTGAGCCAATTATTATTGCATCAAATGTTTTCATTATTCGTAAGCCTCTAAATATTGGTGGAATGAATTAAATGATTTAGTAAGTTTGCCATCAGAAAACATAAGCAAACTCGTTCTCATTCAGACGGGCACAAAATAAAAGTAACACTCATCAAATAATGAATTTTTTCAAAACTTTTTTGGCATCTATACTTGGTACAATTTTAGGTGTTCTTCTTCTCTTTCTCATACTTTTTGCTTCAATCATGAGCAGTTCTTCTGAAGCAGAACCTTATATCAGATCTAATACAGTTCTTAAAATGAATATCTCGGGCGACATTCCTGTGAGGCCGTTAGATGATCCGTTTGAGGAGCTTTTCAATCCGTCAGCAGGTGCGAAATTTTCTCTTGAAGGATTACGCAGCAACCTCAAAAAAGCAGCTGCAGATGATAATATCGGTGCTGTTTGGGTGCAAACAAATATGGTTGGCGCATCCTGGGCCAACTTACAGAGAGCATACTCCTATTTTGAAGAGTATAAAGAGAGCGGTAAACCTCTATAC
Source organism: Balneolaceae bacterium (assembly GCA_007117235.1). Lineage (GTDB taxonomy): Bacteria > Bacteroidota > Rhodothermia > Balneolales > Balneolaceae > Rhodohalobacter. The sequence continues at coordinate 1,396 of SKGY01000211.1, read as the reverse complement.
TTTAGTACGGATGACTTAGGTATGAACGAAAAGTCCTACTTCCTTGCAACTCTTGCTGATAGCATTTTCTCTCCACCAGAAACTAATTTTCAATTTCAGGGATTTGTAGCGCAATTCACTTTTTACAGAGAGATGTTGGATAAAATCGGTATTGAGCCGGAAATTTTCAGGGTCGGTAAGTATAAATCAGCTGTAGAGCCATATATGAATGAGTCCAGCTCTCCCGAAAGCAGAGAACAAACTCGAGAGATTCTATTTGTAGCCTCCGAAACATTTGTTAATGCCGTAGCAAAACGAACAGGTAAGTCATCTGAAGAGATAAATGCTCTGTTGAACACGCCACCTGTTGATCGCGTTAATTTTGCGCTTGAAAATGGTCTGATAGACGCTCTTGCTTTTGAAGACGAAGTAGAATCTTTTATCAAACAGAGGCTTGAGATTGATGAAGACAGTGACCTCAGAACTGTCTCATTCGGTAGGTATTCAAGGGTTTCACCTAAATCAGCAGGTGTTGATGTACCTGATACTAAAAACCGGATTGCTGTCCTTCACGCCTCAGGAATTATTCTCCCTGATCTTGGAGACTCGCCTTTCGGCGGATCTTCTGGAATTACAATTAAGAATTTTAAGAGCCAGTTAGACCGCGCTCTTGATAATGATGATGTAAAGGCGATCGTCATTCATATAGACAGCCCCGGTGGAGCAGCAACAACCTCCGATCTTTTATGGCACAATATCAGAAAGGCTTCTGAAAAGATGCCTGTTGTCGCTTCAATGGGTTCAGTAGCAGCTTCAGGCGGATACTACATGGCAATGGCAGCTGACACAGTTTTAGCAGCAGAAAATACAATTACGGGTTCTATTGGAATTTTTAGTCTCCTTTTCAATGCGTCTGAATTGTTGAACGACAAAATTGGTCTCAACTATGAGACAATGACTACTCATCAATACGCTGATCTTTATGACCTGTCCAGGCCATTCACATCATCAGAAAAAGCCGTGATACAGCAGGGAATTGAAAACGGTTATGAGTCTTTCTTAAAACGTGTGGCTGAATCACGAGGCATGACCCGTGACCAGGTACATGAAGTTGCTCAGGGGCGTGTTTACACAGGCCTTGCAGCCAAAGAAACAGGCCTGATCGATCTAGTGGGTGATCTTGACCGTGCAATAGAAATAGCGGCTGAGATGGCGGAAATTGATGAGTATCTATTGGACATCTATCCAAAAAAACGGGATCTATTTGAGACACTGTTCAGTTCATCAAGTGCTCAGGTACGAAATATGTTAACTAGCTGGATGCCAAAAGATTTAAGAAATGATGTGAATGACCTTCATGCGATTTTAAACCAACCGGCCGGTATGAACTGGGCTCTGCTACCGATTAGGATAACTG
>SKGY01000060.1 GCA_007117235.1 Balneolaceae bacterium | reverse complement strand
CAATTCTAATGCAACCGATCCGGGATTTCCTTGTCAGCTACCTCCTTAAGACGATCCGGCCTGTCAGAAAAAATCCCATGAATTCCTTTTTTAATCAGTTTTTTCATTTCTCTTCTGCTATTTACTGTATACACCAATACAGGGCACTCTATTTCCTGAAGCTGAGTGTGTCGACGTTTTGTGAGACTCCTTGATGTGGTGTGATAAAGATCAACATTAAATTCATCCACAACCTGTGGGATGGTCTTTCCCTTTGAAGTCTCTCTTGAGTAGAGATATCCGCTTGGTATCTCTGGGGCAAGTAACTTGAAACGACTCAGTGCCCGTGCATCAAAACTTGAGAGCAAAACATGGCTTTCCATCTTAAACTTCCTGACCAGATCTATAACTTTCTGCTCTACTCCACCTTCAGGATTATCTGAAACAGCTTCTGATTTAACTTCAATATTGAGAGTGATCTTTTCTTTAGCCCAATTTAGTACTTCTGATAAAGTTGGGATTTTCTCGCCTTTAAATTTAGTGTCAAACCATGACCCAACTTCTGCTCTATCCAGCTTAGCAATTGTGAGATTAGAAATATTTTCATTTGTCCCGGCCAGCCTGGATAAATTCTCATCGTGAATAACAACGGGTATGTTGTCTTTTGTGAACAGAACGTCCAGCTCAATCATATCCGCTCCCATGCGTACTGCTTGCTCAAATGACGAAAACGTATTTTCGGGTCTGTAGTAGCTTGCTCCGCGATGCGCAATAACCAAAAATCTATACTCCTTGTAACCGTAAAGTTTTGGTCTCATGAATAGTGTTTAATTCAGATTTCTGTACTGCACATCATACAAAAATAAGAGTAAGAAATGTTTGGTTAACCTGATCTTGCCTTGTATTCAAAGTAGGTGATAAGCTCTTCAAGCTGTCTTTTTTGAAGGAAAATCAGAAACATATTAACTAAAAACAGACCGAAAATTATGTAGTAGAATATGTCACCAAAGGTTGAGTAACCCATCAAAAACATGTAGCCAAACACCAGTATGATGGCCACATTGATGAAAAACTGGATCCATTTATTATTCAGCTTTTTCTTGAGTGCATCTAATTTTTCAGGGTCAGATAGATCCTGTTGTTTACGCAGATGTACCAAGGCATAGGTTTCCAGCCTAGCTTCATCTTCTTCACTATACATCATATCATGTTTAATTTTGAGCGCTGATAACCCTTCTGATAGATTGATTAATCAAACTTTCGAACGTCCCTTTGCTTGAAACAACATGATAGATTAGAAATACCCCAGCCATTGAAGATATACTGCCAGCTAAACTTAGAATTGCAGACAGCCAAAGTGGAGATACCAATCCAAGAATAGATACTGCTACCAGTGAGAGTCCAATCAAGATTTGCAGAATTCCTGAACTAACAGGTATAATTAAATCGCTATTAATTAATATTGTCTGAAATTTTGTTTTGGACGATCTGAAATTTTTCTTCTTATTTCCCCATTTATCTTCGACGCCGGAACTGATATGTTTTGAATCGTCGATCATTGCTATACCTTTGTTATATTGAGAACACTATTAACATTATACAATCTGAAACTGACTAACAAAATTATTACTGTAAATTAGTGCAAAATTCTAATCAATTCATCTTCGGCAAAAACCCTGTTGAAGAACAACTCACGACTTCACCGGAAAAAATCGATAAGATCTATTTAAAAAGAGACATGGGTGGTTCCTTCGTTACAAAAATCAGGTCTCTTGCATCTAAAAACCGCATTCCTATTGTTGACGTTCCGGGCAACAAGCTTTTTGACCTGGTCGGTAAAGTGAACGACCAGGGAGTGGTTGCTTCAATTGCTCAGGCAGAATATTTAGAATTCGAGGATTGGCTCGATTCATTCACCCCCTCAAAGCAGTCGGGTGTATTGTTGCTTGATGAAATAGAGGATCCGCACAATTTCGGAGCCATTTTACGAACTGCCGCAGCTGCAGGCATTGACGCAATCATTGTACCTAAGCACAGGCAAGCTCCAGTTAATGCTACAGTATTCAAAACCAGCGCAGGAACCGCAGGTCGTGTTCCAATCGTGCGGGCAGTAAATCTTAACCAGGCAATGATGAAGCTTAAGGAGAAATCTTTCTGGATTGCCGGGCTTGATCAGGATGGAGACAGTCTTCTTTGGGAGCAAACCTTTGATGTACCCATGGCGTTTGTGATAGGAAATGAAGGCCGGGGGATGAGACAAAAAACAGGTGAACACTGCGACTTTCTGCTCTCTGTACCCATGATGAACAATGTTGAATCCCTAAACGCCTCAGTAAGTGCAGCATTGGTTTGTTATGAATGGCGCAAACAAAAAATGAGTGAATAAGTTTTCAGTCCGGATTGAACTAATAGATCAGATACTGTTCTCTTCTCTCATTGAAAGAGTCCAGATTGAAATCGAGAGTGATGGGATCAACTTTTCCTTCAATCACATCGTCAATATCTTCCGACCCAGCCAACAGATATATAAAAGGAACTGTTTCAGGATTATCAGTGGCTTGCATTAACAGCTGAAAGATCTTTAATCCGGTTCTTAGTGGATCAATATCATAGGAATCAACATGCAATCTGATTCCACTGCTTTTCACTCCCTCAAGTTTTGGATTGGGTGCCACTCCGGGAATTGATTGGGGCGTAAATTCAATCTGATCAAAACGAATACCGTTAAGATAATTCAGTTCAGAAATAGTAGCGTCACTAAGCTCTGTATTTGGTGACCCAAGTGTCAGGAATGGATTATCCGTCCCTCTCCCCTCT
>SKGY01000266.1 GCA_007117235.1 Balneolaceae bacterium | reverse complement strand
TTCGATACGGTGATGCGTTGTGATGCGGCCGACCCATCGTATGAATCAGTGCGGCGATCTGAGGTGGTGCCAGGGGTGCAGGAGTTATAGGCGGGTATAAGGTGCTTGGATTGTTTTTCGGCACTGCAGCGCGGAGTGTAAACGATGCTGGTGACTGTATCAGAAGAGGATGTTTGTAGCACAGTGGCAGCGGATTGGGAACGGGTACTTCGCATCTATCGTGATACCTGCCCGGAAGGGGAAGTGATCGTGTTAGCAGGTGTTGGAGCTGATGGACATATTGCCGGTATCTTGTGCCATACAGCGGATGAAACACCAGTGTTCACCGGTACGGAATGGATTGTTAGTCACCACTTCCAACAGACTGATAATCTGTATCCGCACCGCATCACGCCTACCTTCACCGGCTGGAAGGAAGTCGTCGACCGTTCCTACATATATATGAGTGGCGAAGAGAAATACAGCGCCCTCACAGACATCCTTGCTGACGCAGGTGATCTGCACACTACACCTGCTCGAATACTACGAGAACTCGAGCAGTGTCATTTGTATACCGATGCACCAAAGCAGTAGTTGCCTTTTATGATGCGACTAGGTCTGCCTGCACCAGTTGTACACATAATATGACGTCTCGCTCACGTCTTACGTATATAATGTGATTATGTCAACAGAATTTTTACAACAACCGCCGCGTACTCGTAGCGTGACGCTATTTGCCGTACTTGGCCTTATACTTTTAGTTTTGGCTGCAGGTATGTGGTGGTATTACACACAAGTACTTACTATAGACGAAGTAGATGAAGTTGAGATTTTAGAAGAAACAGGATTATTAACGCCGCAGCGTTTTTCTGAGCATGCGAGTCGCTCAGGACGATCAATCGAATATCTTAATGCAAGGTATATAACAGACATTTCTCAACTTACTAGCACATATATCCAATTTGCTAACGATGAAGACTTGGGATGGTTGTTTGATCCCCAAAGTGTGACAGCTGCAATGGCTGATCTGGTTGAGATACACTCAGAAGAACAGTATGCCGTGGTTCGATCGGTCATAGATGATCCGTTCGCTGTACAGGTAGACACCAACCAGACCTTGTCAGATATTGTGCATGGAGAAGGCACGCCAGCTACAGCAGCGCTTATAGAGGCAGCGCTGACTGATTTGCGGGCGGGGGTAGTTTCGTTGCAGGATAGGTTTGATGTGGCACCTCCACGTATCTATGATGACTCTATTGCGCCAGCCGAATCATTACAAACACCAAGTTTCCCCAGCCTCTCTGCAGCTGAAGTGTCGCTTATACATATGTTGATAGCTGAGTTGCAGCCTGATCATACACAGCACTACGAAAAAAGTGCACTTGTCTATCTCGATGCATTGGCTGAAAGCGGTCTTTATTTTGAGCGGGATATCCAGTACGCGACACGGGTAGCGGCGGCGTACTTTGAAACTATCCAAGGTACTGATGAGTACGAGGCTCTCTTAGATGCAGCTCGTGCAGAAATGGACCAGGTGGTGTTAGTAGATTTCACCAATGCTCGCTCACTAACCTTGTACGACCATCGTTTTCGTCTTCCAGCCTTCCCGTTTGCTAGTCAAGCCGGCCTGACGGAGAGTAGTAACGATGGTTATGTGCCGCAAAACAGCGCTGAGACGCTAAGTGGGGGAGTGTATATGACACTAACAAATGAGCTCGATCAGCACGGAGATCCGCAACTGTATCGTTATGATGTCGGTACAGATACGATACAAGAGACACTGCCGCAAGCTCATGACCGGTCACCATTCACGGCGCACCACAGTAGTTCTGGTGAAGTGGTATTCGCAGGAGAGGTGCATGGAGGGGGTCATTATGACACTGGTATATACGGATTTATAGATGGTGACATACGCCTCTTGGTAGAGCCAAGTGCGCACAAAGCGGGGCATCGCTATGCTGAAAGCAGAGGGCCGCAGTTGAATTCGGACGGTACCATGGTGGTCTACCAAGCTCTGGCGTATGATGATGTTGGTATATACTCACAATTACTGCGTGAAGTTGATCGGTGGGGTATTTATGCCGGGTTAACAGATCGCCAAAACGCGGAGCCGCTGTTACTGACGAATGGCGCGCATCCACAGTGGGCTCGTGATGACCAATATATTGTATATGTAGCTGCTAGTGGTATATATGCCTACGATATAGCTAAGACCACAGACCAGCTTTTGGTGACACCTAGCAGTGAGGAGCAAAATTTTGGTTATAACACTCAGATAAGTCTTTCTGAAGACAAAAATCATATGGTGATTAATCGCTTTGTCTACGAAGGGGATACACCAGTCTCTTTACTAGAGGTGTATCGACTTGTTTATGGGAACGAAAGTCTGTCTGCAGAACGAGTCTACCAAATGAGGTTTGTTGACAGCAGTCTGTTTTGGCCAGTACTGTCCCCGGAGGGTAGATACCTAGCGGTACAGCAGTACGAAACTCTTTCACGTCGATTACCTAGAGTATTATTAATTGATCTAGTCGACAGTGAGATTCTGCGAGAAGTATCTCTGGAAGGGTATGATGTCAATGCTGCCTTTATCGATGGGTGGCTGGACCGGTAAATTATAAATAGCGCACTATATACGTATGAATTCTGTATCACAAATTAATATAAATGTAACAGCGTTACTGCTAAGTGTCGGTATGATAGGAGTGGCTGTGTTTGTGGTGAATACTACTACTGCCTGTGCTGACCATGGGGGCTGTTCCAATCAGCATGATGCTAATGGTAACGTTCGTGATGAAGGCGGTGGAGATCCTCCACCGGTCAATGGTCGCT
>SKGY01000039.1 GCA_007117235.1 Balneolaceae bacterium | reverse complement strand
GAATTGAATTCAGACGCAGTTATTGAACTTGGGTTTATGATTAGAGATGGTCAGGAAGGACCATTTCGTCTGAGGGTTAAAAAAATCAGCGCATATCGTTAAAATTTTAACTGGAGTGTAAATTTAATAAAGCCCGAAATAGGCAAACTACCATGTAACGTTCTTTTCTAGTTCAATAATGTTAGTTCTATATGTAAATTTTTATCACTCCTTTCGGCCTTTCACCCACCACAACATCAGAAAATCATACACGGAGTGGGCGGTCATTGCGGACAGGAGTCCGGCAGTTTCGTAGAGAACACCGAGCATCATGCTCAGTGCAAAAAGGAGAGCAGTGAAAAGTATGTGTCCGGCCGATTTAAAACTGATATATCCGTGAATAGCTACAAATACGGCTGATGTAACCCAGATGCCGATCAATGGCTGAATAGCTCCGCGAAAAAGAAGCTCTTCGCCTACACCGGCAAAGAATGAAATCTGAATTCGGTCGCCCCATGTAAATTCAGTGTTTTTTATGATTTTGAAGATGGCAAAATCATCAAGTATTGGTCCCATCGGTTTTCGGCTCGAAAAGAAGACAATTACACCTGAAGCAACAACTCCGGCAGCCAAACCGACTAACAGTTGATAGTACCATTCAACTCCGTGGGAAAACGCATTGAATAGTGAGGTTTGATGGAAAAAGTAGAAAAGAATGGTGGCTATAAAAAGATAAAATACCAGCGAAGCTGCCGACATATTCAGCAATTCCCGGCTTGAGAGGTCTAGCCCTTTCTCTTCTGTAGAATGTTGATTATCACCTGAATCCATAAATGATTTAAAAAGTGAAGGATTGGCCTGACTAACCAATCCTTCACCTATATACTGCTTAGTCTATTGATTTGAGATATTTGAAAAATTCACTGTCTGATGTGAGGAATATTGACATGCTCTCATCAAACGATTTTTCGTATGCTTCCATCGCTTTTACAAAATCGTAAAACTCTCTGGTTGACGCATTACGGTTGTACGCTTCATTGTAGATAGCCGCTGCTCGGGCATCTCCACCACCACGAATTTCTCGGGCCTGACGAAACGCCTCTGATTGAATCTCGAGAAGCTCCCGCTCTTTCTCACCTTCAATTCGTGACGCCTCACCCTGGCCTTCAGATCGGAAAAGATCAGCAATTTTATTCCGCTCACTAATCATACGATCATAAACGGTACGCCGAACGTCTTCCACATAGTTGATTCGCTTAAACCGGAAATCAAGGATCTCTATTCCTAGATCAGATGCCCTTTCATTTGCCAGTTCAAGAACAATATCCTGAATCACAATTCGGCCAAACTCAATGGTTTCGAGTGAATCCTCAATAACCTCAAAAATCTCAGCACCTAAATCCGGTGTACGGTTAGATGTACGTACAAGCTCAACAAGATCGTGCGATGCAACAGCATTTCTTGTTTCACCATCGAGGATATCATCGAGTCTGGACTGTGCTCCTCGCTCATCCCGCAGTCGACGGAAAAACTGAAGCGGATCGGTAATGTGCCATCTGGCGTAAGAGTCAACAAAGATGAACTTTTTGTCTTTGGTCGGCACCTGATTTTGGTCACCATCCCACTCTAGAAAGCGTTTATCAAAACGATTCACTCGCTGAATAAATGGTGTTTTCATTTTTAATCCCGCTGTAGTTACTGCTTCACCTACGGGTGCACCAAATTGAGTTATAATAACCTGCTCTGTTTCATCAACTGTATAGAAACTGTTCAGAAGAACAACAGCCAGCAGTACTGTAAATATGGTTAGTAGAGTATATTTTTTATCCATGGTTGTTACCTAATTATCTCTTTGAGTTGGGGTTACAGCACGGTTTGATGATTCCATCTGCATTTGAAGCAGAGGCAACACATTGGCGCCATCCTGATCAGTGATCACTTTATTGCCCAATCTCGGCAGTAACTCCTGCATAGTCTCATAATAGATCCTGCGCTTGGTAATTTCGGGAGCCCTGGCATACTCCAGATGCAGCTGAGTAAACGCAGCCACTTCACCCAATGCCGTATTCACACGATTTGTCGCATAACCTTCAGCTTGTTGAATAGACTGCAACGCCTGTCCTCTTGCACGGGGTATCACTCGGTTATAATCAGAACGAGCCTGGTTAATCAGAGTTTCTCTCTGCTGTTGAGCTTCATTTACCGCATTAAAAGATGGCTTTACGGGATCAGGTGGGTTCAAATCCTGAAGCACAACCTGGTCAATCCGGACACCGGTCTCATATTCTGCATTCAGCTCCTGTAGAATCTCTTCAACCCGGGTAGCAACAGCAGCACGCCCAACTGTAAGTACTTCATTTACCGTTCTGTTACCAACTACCTCACGCATTGCCGACTCAGACATATCACGAAGTGTTTTTTCAGGGTTACGAACTTTGAACAGATACTTATAGGGATCAGAAATTCTGTACTGAACAACCCACTCTACATCTGCAAGGTTTAGATCTCCGGTGAGCATAAGTGATTCACCCTGGTAACCTGCTTTTCGGTACTGACTTTGAATGCCGGACTCTATTGTTCTGTACCCAAACTCTTGTTTCAACTGTCTTTCAACAGGAACAATTCTGGCTTGTTCAATAAAAGGAATTTTAAAATTAAGGCCGGGTTCTGCTGTTCGGATATACTCCCCGAAACGCTGAACCACACCTACCTCTTCAGGCTCTACAGTGTAGAATGATGAGAGCAGCGTTATTGCTGCAAACACTCCTACCACGATTAACTTCACGTTACTCAGTAACGCTTTAAGTTGAGGGGGGAGCTTCGCCCCTTCAAATGGATTGTTTATT
>SKGY01000182.1 GCA_007117235.1 Balneolaceae bacterium | reverse complement strand
TCCTTTTCTCATTAAATCACCTGCTCTGGGAAACTGATCGTAAATGGTTCCTGACCCAATCGTTTCAACCTGTAATCCACGAGTTAAAAGGAGGGTAGTGGCCTGCCTCATGTTCATTCCTCTTAGATCCGGGATTTGAGCAAAATCAGCCGGAATAGAGTCAGGTAATGCTTTTCCTAACTTCAAAGTAACCGGGGTGTTTCCTATAATTTCATCACCTGCAGCAGGGTTCTGCTCAACCACCATATCACCTGTGCCGGTAGTACGCACAGCCATCTTTTTACCGTTAAGAATAGATCTGGCAGAAGCCGGAGCTAATCCCACCACCTGTGGAATTACTTTTGATTCACTGGCTACAATTTGGCCATCAAGAAGGTCTCTATGTATGTTATCATCCAAACCGGCAATTCGTGTTGCCATCTCTTTGAAAATGGAACCGGCAGTGAAACCACCATAAATACTGGAAGATGGTTCATCAAGTATAACCAGCATTACATATTTTGGATCATCAACCGGAAAAAAGCCAACGAACGAGGCTCTGTATATAGCCTGGTATCGTCCGTCGATAAATTTTTGAGCTGTACCTGTTTTTCCTGCAATCCTAAGTCCTTTTACTGAAGCCCACTCTGCGGTACCCGAATCGCTAACCACCTCTTCAAAAATTGGGAGAAGTTTATCAATTGTACTCTGTTTAGCGATCCGCCGAACGGTGCTTGGAGAAGTTTTTTGAACGGTTTTACCAAGTTCATCAGTAACTCTGTCAACCAGATACGGCCTCATCATGTTGCCGTTGTTTGCAAACGCTGCATAAGCCTGAAGAAGCTGTATTGGTGTGACCTGAACTTCATAACCAATTGACATCCAGGGGAGGGTGACGCGGCTCCACTGATAAGGGCGTTGAAGCCTTCCACCCAATTCATTCGGTAAGTCAATATTGGTAGGCGTTCCAAACCCCATATTACGTGCATACTGATAGAATACAGTAGGCTCCATTCGCATCGATATTTCAGAGGTGGCAATATTTGAAGACCGCGCAATTACACCTGTAAAGTCTAAATTTCCAAGTGGCTGGTGATCGCGCATTAACTGACCATGAATAATTTTTCTTCCGTTTTCTGGCGTTTCAAAGATCTCATCAAAATCAATAACTCCCTGCTCTACGGCAGCAAGTGCTGTAACAAGTTTGAATGTAGATCCGGGCTCAAGCATGTCGGCCACTGCAAAATTTCTTCGATTTTCACTATCAATTGTGGCGGGATTATTTGGATCAAACGTGGGGTAGTTGGCCATCGCCTTGATGGCTCCGGTTTTTGGATCCATCACAATAGCTGTACCGAGTTTTGCACGGTGACGCTTCATACCAGACTCGAGCTCCTCTTCAGTTATCGCCTGAATGTATGCGTCAATTGTTGTGTGAAGAGAGTAACCCTGACGGGGAAACTTCTTGGGTGCACCCACATAGGAAAAGATTCTGTTTTGTCTGTCTTTTCGAACCTGCTGCAGACCATCTTCGCCTTTTAAAACAGTGTTGTACTGTGCCTCAAGGCCGGTCATACCATCGATGTTATGATTCACAAAACCAAGAACATGGGCTGACAATGTTCCAAAATTGTAATTCCGTTTGTACTCCTCTTCAAGAATGAGTCCGCGAATGCCAAGCTCCCGGAGATCTTCATAGGCCTGTACACTAACACTTCGCTCGAGAACGATGTATCGTGATCTGTCAGGGCTGTTTTGAATTCGATTATTATAGAATGAGGCCGATCTGCCGGTATGCTCACTCAGTACCTGAGAAATTAACCGAAGCTGATCAGCAGTAGTAGTTGGGGCGTGTGGATCTACAGCTACTTTATAATTGGCACTGTTTGTGACCAGAAGTGATCCATTGGCATCATAGATTTTACCTCTCTGCGCAGGGATTGAAATAAAGTCAATAGCTTGTGTACTCCAGAGTTCTCGTAGACCGTCGCCCTCAATCACGTTAACTCTTAAAATTTGCATAAGAATAGCGAACGGGATGAGCAGAATCAGCCCAAGCAGTAAAAACATCCGGCCCATCACAACTGTACGTTCGTTCATTCTTCCTTACGGATTTAAGTATATGATTTGATCTGCGGATCCTGCGTTTACAAAGCCCCGTTCACGCGCTTTTTGATAGATCTCTTTTGGCCCAACCATTCTGTCGTAAGCTAATCGCTGCTCATTATAAAGCCGCTGGGCTCTGTTGAACTCATTTTCAAGCTGCTGCACTTCCGAAAGTGACTGTTGCGTGTTGAAAACATGTCCGATATATAGAATCCCGCAAACTCCGATCAAGAAGCTTGCAAGAATAACCTTCCAGGGGGTAAAGGCCGGAAGATTTTTTTTTGGTGGATCATTGCTGATCCGTCTGCCATGTGACGGGGCAGAACCGCCTGTAATAGTTTCTTTTGAAAACAGACCGTGGTGCTTTCTTGCAGCCGGTTGTCCGCCGGAAATAACCCTTCTGTTAGGTTTTGTTGACTTGGGAGCTGAAGGAGATTTGATATACATTATTTTGCCTCTTCAACTTTCTCTGCAATTCTCATCTTTGCGCTTCTGGCTGCAGGGTTTTTAGAAATTTCGTCTTCATCCGGAGTGATGATCTGTTTCACTATGGGACGAATCGGTGTAATAGGGTTGCCGTAAAAATCTTTCTCAACCTTTCCTTCAAAATTCCCGCTTCTGAAGAAGTTCTTAACAATTCGGTCTTCAAGGGAGTGGTAGGAGATGGCTACAATTCGTCCACCCGGCTTGAGAAGGTCCAATGACTCTTCTAATACCAATTTTAGTACGTCAAGCTCTCGATTAACCT
>SKGY01000214.1 GCA_007117235.1 Balneolaceae bacterium | reverse complement strand
GGCACAGAAAAAAGGTTCAGACTATAAAGCGTCAAATATTCAAGTTTTAGAGGGGCTTGAGGCCGTTCGAAAAAGACCTTCAATGTATATTGGAGATACCGGTCAGCGCGGACTCCATCACCTCATTAATGAAGTTGTTGATAATTCCATTGACGAAGCCCTCGCCGGTCATTGCGATCACATAAAATTAATCATCCACGATGATGGATCCATAACCGTTTCTGATAACGGGCGTGGTATTCCAGTTGATATGCACCCAAAGCTAAATTTACCGGCAGTTGAAGTTGTTTTGACTAAACTTCACGCAGGTGGTAAGTTCGATAAAGATTCTTACAAGGTTTCCGGTGGTTTACACGGTGTTGGTGTGAGTTGTGTAAATGCACTATCAGTAGAGTTTAACGCTGAAATTCATAGAGATGGTTCTATTTACGTCATGGATTTTGAGCGTGGAGCAACTAAAACTCCACTTAAAACTACCGGTAAGACAAAAGAGACCGGTACAATAATTCGATTTAAACCGGATCCGCAGATATTCACGCAAACTACCGAGTTCAAATTTGACATTGTTGCGGATAGAATGAGAGAGCTTGCGTTCCTCAACCCTCAAATCACAGTTGAGATCGTTGACGAACGTGAAGATGATGATAGCGATACCCGTGAAGTAACTTATCATTTTTCGGGTGGCGTAAAAGATTTTGTCGCTTATCTGGATGAATCACGTGAATCGTTAATGAACGAGCCTATTTATATTGCTGGCGAGCTGGAAGGCGTCCCTGTTGAATTAGCCATTCAATACAATAACGGGTATACAGAAAATGTCCATTCATATGTTAATAACATTAACACCCGTGAAGGTGGAACTCATATTTCAGGATTCAGAAGGGCGCTTACCCGATGTTTTAAAACCTACGCTGAGAAGAATAAAATCATTAAAGCTAATAGTAAAATTCAGGTTTCGGGTGAAGACTTTCGCGAAGGCATGACCTGTGTTTTAAGTGTGAAGGTTGCTGAGCCTCAATTTGAAGGGCAAACCAAAACTAAATTAGGTAACTCTGAAGTTCAGAGTGCTGTAGAAGTGATTGTTTATGAGAAGTTGAATGAATTTCTCGAACAAAACCCCAAAACAGCGAAGAAAATTTTAGAAAAAGTTGTTGTTGCTGCTGAGGCAAGAGAGGCCGCAAGAAAAGCACGTCAACTAATTCAGCGTAAAAGCGTGATGAGTGGTGGCGGTTTGCCGGGTAAACTAGCAGACTGTTCAATAAAAGACCCTGCTCACAGTGAAGTTTATCTGGTTGAGGGTGACTCTGCCGGTGGATCAGCAAAAATGGGACGAAATCGTAGTTTTCAAGCAATTCTTCCATTGCGGGGTAAAATTCTCAATGTTGAAAAAGCAAAAATCAACAAAATTCTGGAGAATAAAGAGATTCAGGCAATGATTACTGCACTCGGCACTGGTGTAGGTCATGAAGAGGAGTTTGAGCTGGAAAAGCTTAGATATCACAAAATTATCATCATGACAGATGCCGATGTTGACGGCTCTCACATCCGTACACTACTACTAACATTTTTCTACAGATACATGCACCCATTGGTAGACAATGGTCATATATATATTGCAACTCCACCCCTTTATAGAATTACTGCCAGCAGGGGCGAAATTCAGTATGCATGGGATGATGATACACGTGATAAAATCATCAAAGATCTAAAAAAATCGAAGAAAAAATTTGATGTATCACGCTACAAAGGTTTGGGTGAAATGAATCCTGATCAGCTTTGGGAAACAACTATGGACCCCGAGACACGAACACTTCAGCTCGTAACAATTGAAAATGCAGCTGCAGCTGATAAAATGTTTTCTACACTAATGGGTGATGATGTAGAACCAAGACGCGAATTTATTGAAAGAAACTCTAAATACGCGACTCTCGATATTTAATATCCCTTTTACCGATTGAGATAATTTAATTACTCTCAATCCAATGATTTCACAACACTTTCAATCTCACTATTCAAGACTATATAAATGGCTAGCGAAAAAATTATTCCCATTTCCATTGAAGATGAAATGCAATCATCCTACATCGATTATTCGATGTCGGTTATTGTATCAAGAGCCTTGCCGGATGTTCGTGACGGTTTAAAACCTGTTCACCGCCGGGTTCTTTACGGAATGAGTGATCTTGGAATGCTGCATAATCGAAATTTCAAAAAGAGTGCACGTATTGTTGGTGAGGTTTTAGGTAAGTATCACCCACACGGAGATACAGCTGTTTACGATTCTATTGTTCGAATGGTTCAGGAGTTCTCTCTTCGTTATCCACTCGTTAACGGACAAGGTAACTTTGGATCTGTTGATGGTGACTCAGCTGCCGCAATGCGTTATACTGAAGTTCGTATGCAACGTATTGCAGAAGAACTACTTACAGATATAAACAAAGATACTGTTGACTTTCAAACTAACTTTGATGACACGCTTACGGAACCAACCGTGCTGCCATCAATGCTTCCACAACTGCTTCTAAATGGTGCATCCGGGATTGCTGTAGGTATGGCGACTAATATGCCTCCTCATAATCTTACTGAGGTAGTAAATGGTACGGTTGCCGTTATAGAAAACCCGGAAATCGAAACGTCTGAGCTGATGAAGCTCATTACTGCTCCTGATTTCCCTACCGGTGGAATAATTTATGGTTATGAAGGCGTTAAAGAAGCTTATGAAACAGGGCGTGGTAAAATTACCATGAGGGCACGTGCCAATGTTGAAGAGCTTCGAAATAATCGCGAACAAATTGTTGTAACAGAAATTCCTTACCAGGTTAACAAGGCAACGC
>SKGY01000216.1 GCA_007117235.1 Balneolaceae bacterium | reverse complement strand
CTCCAATTTGCAAAAATGGGATGTATATTTTCCCGGGAAATTCTTAAAAAGGAAAATCTTACAATTGGTTTTCTAAACGTTGGCAGCGAACCGGAGAAGGGGTCAGAAGTTCATAAGGAAGCTTATAAACTACTCCAGTCAATGCCTGAGTTTTATGGGAATATAGAGGGCAAGGATATTTTATACGGTAAAACAGATATATACCTTACTGATGGATTTACAGGTAATATTGTTCTCAAATTTGGCGAAACCATTCCGGAAGTGTTGCAACAGATGCTTGCTTCTACAATGAAGGAGGAGCAGGTACCTGATGAGATCCAAAAGCAAATCTATAAGGTCTTAGGAACTAGTTTACGTACATTCAACTATGAACATGTTGGTGGTGTACCATTTCTCGGAGTAAACGGTACCAGCCTTGTTGGGCACGGCGGCAGTTCTCCTCTGGCAATAAAGAATATGATTTTGAATGCAGCTCAATGTGTGGAGCATCAGATCAATAATAAAATCGTATCATCTCTTAATTAAATTAGATTTAAATGGCTTCAATACGAGCAAAAATAACGGGTGTGGGTCACTATCTCCCGGAGTATGTTTTAACAAATAAAGAGCTCGAAGAATATGTTGAAACAAATGATGAGTGGATCAAATCCAGAACAGGAATCTCTGAACGCAGACTGCTGAAAGATCCTGATAAGGCCACCTCTTTTATGGGTGAGAAAGCGGCTATAGAAGCACTCGAAGACGCCGGTGTAGATGCATCTGAAGTTGACGCTATTATACTCGCTACTGTTACCCCAGACTATCTGTTTCCCGCCACAGCAGCGTTAGTCCAAAAACGAATTGGTGCAACAAAGGCTTTTGCTTTTGATCTTTCGGCAGCATGTTCAGGTTTCTTATATGCTTTATCTACCGGTGGAACAATGATCGAGTCAGGCAGAGCAAAAAAAGTACTGATTATTGGGGCAGATAAAATGAGCTCGATACTCGATTTCACTGATCGTACTACATGTATTCTATTCGGAGACGCAGCCGGGGCCGTTTTGCTTGAAGCGTCAGATGAGGATGATGGAATCGTTGATTATGTTCATCATACAGAAGGAGATGAGGCATGCATGCTTTATCAACCCGCAGGAGGTAGCAAGAATCCTGCTACAATAGAGACTGTAAACAACAAGGAACATTACCTTCGCCAGGATGGTAAATCCGTATTCAAAAAAGCTACTGAAGGGATGGCTGATGTATCGCTTGAAATAATGGAAAGAAATGGGTTGAAAGCTGAGGATATAGCCTGGCTCGTGCCTCATCAAGCCAATCTTAGAATCATTGATGCTACCGCCCGACGAATGGGTTTGGATAAAGAAAAAGTGATGATTAACATCTCGCATTATGGTAATACCACCGCCGCCACAATTCCACTCTGTTTATACGACTGGAAAGATAAATTGAAAAAGGGTGATAATATTATTTTATCAGCTTTTGGGGGCGGACTTACGTGGGGAGCTATCTATTTAAAATGGGCAAAATAATGAAAGCAGTTCTATTTCCGGGGCAGGGTTCACAGAAAATTGGAATGGCAAAATCTCACTTTGATGATGATTCCTCATTCAATGAGATCATACTCAAGGCTGATGAACTTCTTGGCTACTCTTTGAGTGAAATTATGTTTGAAGGTCCTCAGGATAAGCTTGTACAAACACAATTTACTCAGCCGGCAATTTTTCTGCACTCCATTGCTCTGTATAATAAACTCGATCTCAAACCCGATATGGTAGCAGGTCATAGTTTAGGTGAATTTTCAGCACTATGCGCTGCAGGTGTAATTAGCTTTGAGACGGCATTAGAATTGGTTTCATTGAGAGGTAAACTGATGCAAGAAGCAGGAAGCATTAATCCCGGCACAATGGCTGCAATAATTGGAATGGATGATGCAGATGTTGATAAGGTCTGTGAAGAAGCAACAGAATTAATTAACAAACCAGTTGTATCTGCTAATTATAATTGTCCGGGTCAGCTGGTAATCTCAGGCGATATTGATGCAGTAGCAAAGGCTATTGAGCTTGCAAAAGAGAGAGGATGTCGCATGGCAAAAGAACTTCCTGTAAGTGGAGCTTTTCATTCGCCGTTAATGAAGCCTGCTTTTGATGCATTTGCGGAAAAGGTAAAAGATATTGAATTCAAAACACCTGATTTTCCTGTGTATAGTAACTACACTGCAGAGGCAACTACAGATCCTGAGCGTTTGAAGCAAAACGTTTTAGATCAATTGATGAATCCGGTTCGGTGGACCCAAACTCTACTAAACATGAGTGAAGAAGGAGCTACAACATTTGTTGAAGTTGGTCCGGGAAAAGTTTTACAGGGATTGGTTAAACGAACACTTAATGAAGTTGAAATTGAAGGGTACGAATAACATGGAATTAAAAAAGAATTGTCTGGTTACAGGCGGAAGCAGAGGAATTGGAAAAGCTATAGCTGTAGCACTAGCTTCAATGGGATCAAATGTTGCAATTACATATTCACGATCTGCAGAAGCTGCTGAGTCAGTGGTTAAAGAAATTCAAAACTTTGGTGTGAAAGGAATGTCTTTTCAAGCCGATGCTACTAATTTTGATAAAGCTGAAGAGGTAATAACAAAAATTGTTGAAGAGTGGGGCACTCTTGATGTACTTGTAAACAATGCCGGTATCACTCAAGACAATCTCATTTTAAGAATGACAGAAGAGAATTGGGATGCGGTTATAAATACCAATCTGAAAAGCATCTTTAACTATTCAAAAGCAGCAACTAAACCAATGATGCGTGCAAGAGGTGGTTCTATCATTAACATCGGTTCAGT
>SKGY01000145.1 GCA_007117235.1 Balneolaceae bacterium | reverse complement strand
CGGCTTGTATTGTTTTAGTACTGCTACACAGACTTATCCTATCACATTGGTTTAGATGGGACCCTATTTATGCATTCACACATCCTATTGGTGTTTTGTGGTTTCAATATCTCGGTATTATTAAAGTGTTCGATTATTTGACCGGTAAAAAAATTAGCTGGAAAGGCCGCGGAGTTTAGCACTTTTTACATGGTTTAAAAGATTAGCAGAAATAACTGGTATTATTACCTTACTGATATGGATTTATGTTTATTTTTACCATGCAAGTAAGCTATATTGGTGTAGATGAAAG
The DNA here is from genome assembly GCA_007117235.1 of Balneolaceae bacterium. Taxonomy (GTDB): domain Bacteria; phylum Bacteroidota; class Rhodothermia; order Balneolales; family Balneolaceae; genus Rhodohalobacter. The sequence continues at coordinate 2,553 of SKGY01000145.1, read as the reverse complement.
AATGGATTGATAAATATCTGCGATATCTAAAAATTGAGAAAAACTCATCTCCCCACACCATTGTTTCATATCAAACCGACCTCGAACAATTTTTGTCATTTACCGCCGACAGTACTGAGGTATCCCCTAAAGAGATAGATATATCATCCATAAACAGACTACAAATTAGATTGTGGCTGGGATTTTTATCAGAAGAAGGTTTAGCCAGAAATTCAATTGCAAGAAAGGTTGCTTCTGTCCGTTCCTTTTTTAAATTCGCATATACACGAGGAGCTATAACTAAAAACCCCGCTCATCTCTTGATTGTGCCTAAAGCTGAAAAGAGGCTTCCGAAAACCGTTCAAAAAGATGACATCAGACGCATGATGGAACTTGCTGATGGCGATGAACCTTCCCAGGTTCAGGATCGAGCTGTACTTGAACTGTTTTATTCTACCGGGATGCGACTCAGTGAACTCACGGAATTAAATGTTGATCACATTGATTTTAAGAGTAAACAGGTATTGGTAACCGGCAAAGGTAACAAGCAACGAATCATACCTTTGGGAAAAGAAGCATTAAATGCTTTAAATACCCATTTAAAAACGAGGGCTCAACTTTATGGGAAAAAAACTGATATTGATGCTAAAAAGGCACTCTTTTTAGCTGCCGGTGGGCAAAGGATTTACCCAAGAAGAGTGCAGACTATGGTTAAAAACTACCTTATGAACGCTAGTGAAGTATCTCAAATGAGTCCACATGTGCTTAGGCACAGCTTCGCAACTCATATGCTTGATGCCGGTGCGGATATTCGCATCATTAAAGAATTTTTAGGTCACGCGAATCTGTCAGCAACACAAATATACACACATACCAGTGTTGACAGACTTAAAAAAGTATACAGCAAAGCTCATCCAAGAGCAGAAAAATAACCTTAATAGGAGGAAATAATGAAAACGACTTTCACAGCAAGACATTTTGACTGCAGCGCAACTCTGAAGGAGTTCAGTCTTAGTTCTGTAGAAAAACTAGAACAGTTTTTTGATAAAATTGTTGTTTGCGACATAGTACTCAGACCGGGACAAGATGATGACAATCCCGCAATTGCAGAATTAAATGTAAAAGTGCCAAAAACACTCATCAATGTGTCAGAAGAAGCACCATCATACGAACAGGCAATCGGAATGGCTGTGGACAATGCTGTTCGGCAGCTAAGAAAGTATAAAACAAAACACTTTGAGCATCATTAATTAATTAAAGCCCGTATATACATCTCTGAATGAGGTATACGGGCTTTTCAACTCATCCTACAATATCTCTTAACATGTTATTCAGCGATCAGGAAGTTATACCATCCAGGGAAAAAGTTGACGTTGCTTCTTTGGTAAAGAGTTTGGTTGAACACGAACAGATCAAAGTTGATTTGAAGCCGTGTGCGGGTGCTTCTCAAGCTAATCAAAAATTTGTTACTGAAGCTGACCTCCATCGCCCCGGATTAGCACTTGCCGGTTATGTTGAACTGTTTACGCATCAGCGAATTCAGATTATCGGAAATACTGAAATCAATTTTTTAAAGAGTTTATCAGTTGAAGAGTGTGAAGAAGCTTTTACGAAATTAATCTCTTTCGATCTGCCCGTCATATTTTTAACTGACAGTAATGAGCTTTCTGAAAAGTTATTAGATCTGGCTGATAAAAATAACGTGCCTGTGTACAAGACATCGGTAGAGACAACAAAGTTTATGTATCTGCTTCGTGATTTTCTTGAAGACTATTTTGCGGTACAAACGATGTTACATGGTACAATGGTTGATGTATATGGGATTGGAATTTTGATTGCCGGCAAATCGGGATTGGGAAAGAGCGAAGTTGCTCTCGATTTGATTGAACGAGGCCACAGGCTCGTGTCAGATGACGTTGTGATGATTACCAAAAAAAGTAATGTTTTATTGACATCTGCTACTGAAATGAACAAACACTTCATGGAGGTTCGCGGATTAGGAGTAATTGACGTTATGTCCATGTTTGGCATTCGTTCAATTCGCTATCAAAAACGACTGGAGGTGGTTTTGGAACTGTCACTATGGGAAGATGCCGAAAAAATTAATCGAACCGGCTTAGATCATGACACAGTTAAAATTTTGGGAACAACTATTCCACTTATACACCTTCCGATAACTCCAGGGAAAAATATAACAGTGATAGCAGAAGTAATTGCAATGAATTATTTGCTCAAACATTACGGTTATGATGCTGCAGTTGCCTTTCAAGAAAAGGTTAAACATCATATTTCTCAAAAAAAATCACGCTCAGATATGCCAAAAAGGGCAATTGAATATTTTGAAGGAGATTTCGAGTAACGAATTACCCTTTCATCACTCTTTTATTAATAGAAAGAATACTCTATTTTCTCAGTCCAATAAAATTACCTAAAACTCTCTCATGTCTCAGACTAACCATTTCTACTACGATCACAGCAAATGTGAATTCGTACCTGTAATCTACGACAAGAAGAAAAAACTGCTTCATAATATCTCATTTTGGCTTATAAATGGAATCGTTTTAGCAAGCGTTG
>SKGY01000189.1 GCA_007117235.1 Balneolaceae bacterium | reverse complement strand
TCGGTGAGTACGGAAGCGGACCGAGCAGAATACTCTTTAATACTCACCATCATGGAGATCATGTGTCAGGTAACGGAGCGTTTACCTCAAGCAACTATCAAATAATTGCTCACGAAAATGTTCCGATGCTGCAAAGAAGAACAGCAGAACAGCAAGGCAGTCTCGATTCAGTAGTTGCGGCAGATATTACATTTGATGAGCAGTATTCGGTTGACCTGGGAAGTGAAACCATTATCGCAAAACATTACGGCAGAGCCCACACATCGGGAGACTCGGTTATTTGGTTCGAAAATAACAACATTGCGCACATGGGCGATTTGGTTTTCAATCGATGGTATCCATTTATTGACCGAAATGGTGGCGCTTTGATTCAAGGCTGGATCTCTCTGCTAGAAACAGTCTCAGATGAGGCTGACTCAAACACTCGTTTTATATTTGGTCACGCTAATAGTGAATTTGGAGTGACGGGAAATCGAAATGATCTGCTCTATATGCGTGATTTCCTTTCAAAACTTCTTGAGTACACACAGCAGGGAATTAATGCCGGAATGAGTCGTGAAGAGATTACATCCGTCGAACAATTTGACGAATTCCCTGATCACCAAAGTGCAGGTGCAAGACTGTCGTTAACAGCTAATCTCGATGTTGCATATCTCGAACTGACAGATGGCGAGTAAGGAGTTAAATCACAGCGTAAATGAAAGGTGCCTCTATTGCGGAAGCACAGCAGGTATAGTTTGGGTTCATGGCCATGGACAATGCGCTTCATGCCATACCAACATCGATGAGTGCTGCAGGGGTGAGCATTGCGAGACAACGTTTATCGCAAACGACACGACTTCAGATTTAGAGTAAATTAAAGGGTTCCGTATAATTGTTATGATATCTTATCACATAATACGATCCTGACATGAAACACATCATACTTTTTACCCTGGCTGCTCTTATTGTAACAACCTTCCCTTTGTCGGTTGAGGCTCAAGACCGACAGCGTGCCCGTGATCTGGGAATTGAAACCGGCATTCTACCAACCGGCACTTGGAACGCCATAACTGATGTAGAAGGAGTTTTAGTTGGTCACAAAACCCGAATTGAAGGCGATGATATCAGAACAGGGGTAACCGCCATTCTACCCCATTCAGAAAATCTTTTCAGGGATAGAGTACCGGCAGCTGTTTATGTAGGCAATGGATTTGGCAAAGCCTTAGGGTTCACTCAGGTTCAGGAGCTTGGTGAATTGGAAACACCGATTGCGCTCACAAATACCCTTAGCATCTTTGATGCGGCCAGTGCCGTTTCTGACTTTGTGATTGGCCTTGATGGAAATGAAAATGTACGATCAGTTAACCCCGTTGTTGGCGAAACAAACGATGGCTGGCTAAATAACATCAGACAAAAAGTGATCTCTCAGCAGGATGTTTTTGACGCTATACAATCTGCGATAACTGGCCCCGTAGATGAGGGAAATATTGGCGCTGGCACCGGTACAAGAGCTTTAGGGTTTAAATCCGGTATTGGTACATCGTCACGCATTATTCCTGAAAATCAGGGCGGCTATACCGTTGGCGTATTAGTTCAATCGAACTTTGGAGGAATCTTAACTGTGAATGGAGCGCCAATTGGGGTTGAGCTTGGAAACCACTATCTCTCAGGTCTTACAGAGCTGCCGAATAATGAGCTATATGCCTCAGATCAAAATAATTATGACTACGACGTTGACGGCTCTGTTATGATCGTGGTTGCCACAGATGCCCCCATCACCTCCCGAAATCTTGAACGACTGGCAAAACGAGCGTTTATGTCCATCGCCAGAGTTGGCGGCTTTGCATCAAATGGAAGTGGCGACTATGTAATTGCTTTCTCCACCCATACCGATGTTCGCATGCCGATTGATGACAGTGGCTCTAAATTTGTGAATGTTGAGCTGAAAAACTCTGAAATGACCCCTCTGTTTCTTGCTGCCGTAGAAGCAACTGAAGAGGCAATACTCAATTCACTTTTCATGGCTGAGACAATGACCGGTGAAAATGGACGAACGATGGAAGCCATCCCAATTGAAGAGACTATTGAGATTCTTAAGCGATACAATGCCGTAAATCAATAGATCAGGACCGCATCATTGAGAGCTGCCATAGATCAGTATTATTGATCTTAAGAAGCGGTTGTATGGCGAGTTTGCCGGTTTTACCGATCTGTTTGTCGAGGTAGTTCAATTCTATAAACTGCGCTTCCATTTCAGGTTCAGGAGGCAAGTCAATTCCACTCTCTTTTAGAATTAAAATTCCTTTCGCTTTGATTGAAAGTTCTAAATAGATTCGCAGATAACAGATAATATCACCCACCACCAATGGAGGAAATTTATCCTGAATGGATTTTAAATATTTCCCAATTTTTGTTTCTGAAATATTACCCGCCTTAAGAATTTGAAGCATCTCCAGGTCGCTGTCTAAACCGGTACCGAGCCACTCCCTGGTATTTTGTTCACTCTTTTTAAAAACCGCATAAAATACCGGCGGGAGCACTAATATGATGAACAACGTGGAAGTTGTGGGTGGCAGAATAAACATATTAAACAGCGCATGAAGTAGAATTGCTGCCGATAATCCGGGAATGAATATCAAAATCGGCGACCACTTTTTTCTATCCGAAAGATCTTTGCTGATGATTGCAGCAATTGCCGTGGTTCCACCATGCATTACAGCAGTACCGAATCCCCTGACGAACCAGGTAAGAAGATCTGCTTCAGTGAGAACTCCCAGGTAGTAGATGTTTTCAATAATTGCGAATCCTGCTCCAACTGCAAAACCTAATATGGCTGCATCCACCATAAAACCGACCTTGCTGGCGCGAATTAAATAGATCACAAATAGAATTTTTAAGATCTCTTCAGTAACAGGAGCTATAAATCGTGAGAATGCTACGCGACTTATTTCTGTGTATTGAATAATGGAGGAGTTGACCAAAATGGCCAGACCCGCAACCACCAAGCCGACTACAATCGCTAAAATAACGTCCTTTTTTTTCAGGAGCTGAAAACTGTCAAAAAGCCACATGCTAACCAGGAAAATGATAATGGGCAGAAAGGCGATAGCTATTTTAAGTGCCTCAAATAGTGACATTAGTACTTTATTTTTAATATGGAGCCGATCACTCTCAGGTTAATTAATTTCTAAATTAATTGAATCTCCTTTATAAAAATTCAGCTTTAGCATTTCATATTCCAAATCTAAACTTTTCAAATTTAAATTTTTACTCTTTAAATGGTTGTCAAAAAAGGAAACCACCACCTTGTTTGTTATTTCAATCGCTAAATCAGGAGCAATATCTCCTGCTTCATTTAAAGATTTTAGGGGAATCATGAAGGGAATATCCATAAAATTACTATGACCTGATTGCAAAATTTTACCATCATAAAAACCCGCTTTGCTCTTATTTACATATGCGTGCTCATTTAAATTTTCATGATCATCAGGCCAATCTGAAGAGAGATAAAGAAAAGGTTTTTGAAACATACTATTCACAATCTGTCCCCATTGAACACCATCCAGATTTGCTCCGGCCTTTATTCTCTCATCAATCAACAGAGATTCTCCCGCAGCCCCTCCTCCTCTTGAATGACCGAAGACCCCAACATTATCCAGATCCATTTTATCCTTAAAAAACCCCGTTTCGCTCCATTTATCCAATTCACTCACTACATCTACTATATCATTTGCCCACCGTTCAACAATGTCTTTAACAAAGTAGGAAGTTAGTGCTTGTTGAACCACTGGATGGCGATCTTCAAATGCGAGTCCTTCTTTAAATGCCTCAACGGCTGGCGCGACAACATCCCATGTTCCCGATTCAATCTGACTGGCAAAATCATAATCTATGTAAACTTCTGATCCATCAGGAAACGTAGTCCCGCTGCTTTCATAAGTATGATTAATTGCAAACAGCACATAGCCATGACTCACAACTTCAGAAAGTAATGCATAATAACCATTAGCTTTTGAGTGGTACCCATGTGAAAATATTAGGATTGGAAACCTCCCATCTGCAATCTGAATATCTCTGTATACGTTCGTTTCAACTTTATCTAAATAATTGAGCATAGATGGTGGAAGTCCATATTTTTGAGCAAAACCACTTCTCCCGGCCCTATCGATGTAAAGATCCATTTCCCCACCGGTTTCAGTTGATGGATACCAGGCTTTTATCATTAAGCTTCTTGTATCTGAAGTGTCCTGGGTAATTATCTCCTCCCTGTCGAGTTCAAGAAGTATGTCAAGAGTTCCCACTGCAAAGGGTCCGGTTGTCTTTGGAAGTTCAAATACAGGCAAGAGCGTGGGAAGAGTCACGGCGGGAATTACCAGAACTAAAACCCCAATGGTTTTTAAAATCCTGACAACAATTGAAGATTTTTTTTCAGACTGTCTTAGAGCGGTAATCAAAGCAATGACCCAAATAAGATAAGATGGAATCATTTGCCACCTTACACCCTCAAAAATTAAATGAGCAGAAAGAATGATGACAAGCAAGCCGACCACATAAAACTTGTCGACATGTTTGATGAGGGATCGATTCAATCCGATATAAATGATAGATGTTACCAGTACTAGCAGTTCTAATTTTAGCATACGTCTTATTTATTTAGAGAATGACGATAAACTCGTCACACTGAACTGTAGGTACAAGGTTATATCCATCTCAAAACCTGTATTTGGTCGACAAAAGCTTGAAACTGATCTACTTTAATGAGTGATAATCAACTGTTGATTTAATATGCTAAGATATTGTCGAGGATACTGCGGGATTCCATTTTATTGTGGAAAATTGATCAAACCACTTTGGTCCGGATTATCTCATTAACCTAAGTGAAATCATCAGCTCATCGCCTCGATCACCGGTAACATGATTCCACGCCGATGCATAACCGACTGAAAAAGTAGATGACAGAATCGAGAAAACAGCCATCTGAATATCGAGCTGCGCACCTACATTGTAGTACTGCTCTCTAACAGCTTCATCATCGATGTTGGTGGTGAGGCCTGTTGTAAACAGATTGAGCTGAGCCCATGTTGCATAAAGGTTCATAAATCCTGCACGCTTAAACCTTACCGGGGGAAGTGCCCATTCAACCATCAGCTTAGCGAAATTAGTACCCCCAATTTCATTTAGATTTGCGCCGGAAAATGCTATATAAGAACGGTAGCGTCGTGATGGCTGATTGTCAATCCAATTATTTCCGAATCCTCCGAAATAGAAATTACCGAGCGGCTCACGACGTGGAGAAAATGAGATACCGGTAGATGATCTCAGCCAAATTGATGAATGTCTGATAGGCAGTTCAAATCCGTAATCCAGGTTTTGGCTGATTCGCGGAAAAAGTGTGCCCTCAACATAATTGTTATTACTCAGCAGCTCCCACTTCAGCCCCTTCTCATAATCAACAGCCCCAAGTGAGTTAAGCATGGCCTGATAGGACAATCGACCTGAAAGTGACACAAATTCACTAAAAGAAGTGATGATATTCTGAAACTCCGGCAATCTCTCCATTCCACCATAATAGGCTCCCGTCACGTTTAGATTCAGAGATCTGTTAACCTCCTCAATAAATGACGTAGATTTTCCGGCGCCCAGTGAATACCCCTTTCTCGACTGCTTTGTTGGTCCAAACAGATCATAAAAATCTGCCCCGTTGTAGTTTCCGAAAAATCTCCATGACGATGTCTCATATAAAAACGATGCGTGAAACTCTTCATCTCCCGGCAAACTCGCATATGGCGAATATGACAACGATATACCCAGGTTGTGAAACCGAAGCGGATCGCTGAAGTTGAATCTTAGTCCGCCGGCCACATAATCTTTATATCCCTGAATTATAGGATAAACTGAAGCCAAAGAGAGATTACCAACAGGAGAATAGTCTGACTCTCCGATTCTGAGCTCTTCAACATTAAAGCGCTGAGCTGTTGGAGGAGGCAACATCCAGTCGATAACCTCTGGATGATTTTCGACTACTTCCTGCCCCAGAAATCGAATTGCACTTACCCTCGATACCGGTTTGTCTTCTATTGCCACTGGCAGAAAACCTGTACCTGTATATTCAAATGCGATAATTTTATCTTCACTAATTGGAATCGGTTTGAAGTAGCCAGTCTCCACATTTGTGAGCCAGTTCATCTGTTCATTCTCAACATCGTAGCGAACAATATTAGACACACCACTGTAGTAGGTTGAACCATACAGATACTTACCATCTTTTGAAAAGGTAAAACTTGCAGGTGAACTCACTTCAAAATCATACACCTCAATGGGATCAAATACTTCTGCCATCAAAGAATCCATATCGAGCATAACAAGCCGCTGCAATCCCCTCACATCACCGATTGCAGCACTTAGCCACTTTCCATCCGGCGATATGTCGATATCAAAAATATCTTCACCGTATGGCATAGAGTGAATTCGATTCCAATCGGTGTACGGATAAGGCATTCTCACGATTGATACAATTCCGTTGAGATGGCGAATCCCCCAAAGTGATCTGTCATTCGGGTTGAAAACCAAATCCCCTGCTCTTAGATCTTTCTGCAGCCGCTGCGGTTTTTTCTCATCTATATTCACTGAGTATAGGTCACGCCAGCCGTTATTATCATTTGTATAAAAAATCGTGCCTGTCTCCTGATCGTAAGCCAATGAACTTACAAAATAGAGCGCTGCACCCTTTAAGTCTGTGATTCGGCTTGTCTCTCCGGTATTTGGATCGAAAGTTGCAATATGGGATATCTCACCGGGGTAGCTAACTGCAAGAATTATCTGATCTCTTTCATCATCATAGATAGCCCTTGAAACACCACCCAATGGTCTTCTTGAAAGCACCTCTCGTTCAGTAACTTCATTCTGACGAATTCTTTCAAGATTCTGCTGTTGCCACGATGTTTCAAACTCAATCCACATTGACCATTCATCATCAAGAGAGTTTCCATACACATTTCGGAACTGATTGGCGTAAAAACGTTTACTTTCATCCGTTCTTGACACCCACTCTAAAAGTGAGTCAGGGCCATACTTGTTAGACAAGTAGGTCATAAATCGGGTACCATACATGTAAGAGTTTGAGCCCACCTGAAAATCCACGGTTGTCCCTTCAGACTCCAGGCCAACTGCGTCATAAATATGAGCTCCATCCCTTACCATGGTTCGAAACATCATTTCATCATAAGCGCCCATTACCCGGCCAATTCCCCCCGACATCCAGGTTGTCATGTATTCAGCAATTCCCTCATGATACCATCGTGGAGAAAAAATTCTTGGAACCGTAAGATAACTGTAAAACATCGATACCGGATCCTGCCGGTCAGGAAATACTTTCCCCGCAAAAACTGATCGATAAAACCGGTCGGAGCGTGATGATTTTTCCTGAGCTATGATGTGAACCAGTTCATGGTTCATCAAAACATTAATTCTCTCATTGGCGGGATTGGTTTCGTACGCGTAGTGAAATGGAGCAATTCCCATTAAAATTACATTACTGGGTACGGCTGATGCCCCTCCCTGGGCAAAATCTCCAAAATCTGACATAATCACTGTTACCGGCTCGGTAAGATGATACTGAAATTTCTCCTGATGAAACCTCAACGCATTTGTGTAGCTCCGAATAGTATGATTAAGCAAATATTCGTGGCCAAAATTGTAGTAGATAAGATTCAGATCATCGGTATGAACCGCCTTGAACTGAGACACTGCTTTATCACTAATTCCTATAAACAGAAATAGCCCAATCAGGGCTTTCGTTAAACCTTTTAAAAATGAATACATCTTAATCCCCAAATTGCCCCCGGTTTATATGAACTTAAATAGACAAAAGAATGCCCCAATTAATGGGACATTCTTTTGTTTTGCTACGTATGTCTAACGTTACTAGCGTAATTTAGAACTGACCGAAGTCAGGGCTGGCAACCATTCTGTGAAAGTTTGGATTTGCCATCAATCGACTGAAGTTCGGGCTTGACATCAACTGGTTGAAATCCGGGCTAGCCATTAATCGGCTGAAGTTCGGACTGGCCAATAATCTGTTAAAGCTCGGACTCGCCATCAATCGGCTGAAGTTTGGACTTGCAATTAACTGATTGAACTCGGGGCTTGCTGATAACCTGCTAAATTCAGGACTTGCAGCAAGACGACTAAAATCAGGAGAAGCTAACAGCCTGCTAAAGTTAGGGCTCGACATTAATCTGCTGAAATTAGGACTAGCCATCAATCGACTAAACTCAGGGCTGGCAATCAATCGGCTAAAGTCAGGGCTCGACATTAATCTGCTGAACTCAGGACTAGCAGATAGTCTGCTAAAGTCGGGGCTTGCCATTAATCGGCTAAAGCTTGGTGCTGCCATAAGAGCTGCAAAATCTGGACTCGCCAATAAGCGGTTGAAGTCAGGGTTTGCAATAAGCTGATTGAAGCTTGGGTTAGCCATCAGGTTACTAAAGTCGGGGCTAGACATCAGATTATTAAACTCCGGGCTAGCTGAAAGTTGACTGAAATCAGGGCTTGCAGTAAGCCTGTTAAAGTCTGGATTTGCCATCAACCGGCTAAAGTTCGGGCTCGAAATCAATCGATTGAAATCAGGTGATGCTAACAATCTGCTAAAATCAGGGCTTGCCATTAATTCATGGAAAGATGGATTCGCAGATAGACGATTAAAATCAGGGCTCGCGGTGAGATATGAAAACTCAGGTGACGCCATTAACTCACTAAACTCCGGTGAAGCTGATAATCGGCTAAAATCAGGGCTTGCCGTTAATTGGGCAAACTCAGGACTTGCCAAAAGCTGACTGAATTCCGGACTTGACATCAGTTCATTGAATGATGGGTCTGACATCAACTGCGCAAAATCTGGGCTCGCAATCAACCGATTGAAATCAGGACTTGCAAAAAGCTGATTAAAATCAGGGCTGGCCATTAAATTTACGAATGACTCATCCTGAGCAAGAGCTTGTAACTCACCAGACTCAACAAGGCCAATAAAAATATCACTCTGTAAAACCTGTTGAAACTCCTCATCATCAAGAGAGATATCATCGTGTGTCATCTGAGCGCCTCTGAATCTGTCTGCTCGTTCGACATCAGTTCCTATTGTCCCCGCTACATCGCCTTGATTTGGTTGTGGAAAATCTATGTAAACCAATACTGCGATTAATGCTATTGCAGCAGCTGCTACAATAAGCGTTTTCTTACCTGAAAAGAACTTGTTTGACTCAGGCATAACTTCCTCCTTTTTTATTTTATGGATATTATTTGTTGAAAAACCTTGTAGTTCGGAGCGATCTGAGATTCCATCTTTAATTTGACCCGAAAGATTTTCCGGAATCTCGAACTCTGATTTTAATGAACTCAGCTCTTTAGATATTTGAAGCAAATCTTCATACAGTGACTTAGCGTCGGCGTTGTTCTCAAGAAGTTTTTTTACTTCCCGGCTTTCGGCTGGTGAATTTTCACCATCGATTTCTGCTTGTATGATATTTAAAATTCTTTGCTTCATTTATTTTGCTTTGTTCAATTTTTAGAAATTCAACAATGATTCAAGTCGCGTTTCTATTTTAAATACACATCGATCGAATAAAAGTTGGTGACTTTTTTTTATCGGTTTAAAAACTTCTCCCTCAGCTGCATTCTAGCCGTATAAAGTCTCGACTTTACCGTCTTCTCATCTAATTCCAGTGATTCTGAAATATCTGCATAACTCATCTCTTCAAAATGACGGAGTTGTATAACCACTTTATAAATCGGAGGAAGCTCATCAATACAGTGCATTAACGCAGATTTTCTTTCAGCTTCACTCATCTGTTGGTATGGGGTGTTATCATCCACTACCTGATTTTGTAGTTCATCATGATTCTTTTTTTGTCGCTCTTTATTCAAAGACTCGTTGATCATAATCCGATAAAGCCAGCTATAAAATTTATACTCCGATTTATAAGTGTGGAGCTTTTCCCACGATTTAATAAATCCATTTTGAACTATATCTTTTGCCAACTCTGCATCTTTAACAATTCCATATGCAGTTCTGAACATTGGTTCATGATATCGTTCAACCAAAACGTCAAAAGCTTTTTTATTCCCATTCAGGCAATTTTCTACCAATTCAAGATCACTGTTATCTGTCATCTTCTTAATCCCGAAAATCCATCATTATTACTCGACAACTTCGAATAGCTGATCTAGTTTTGTGTACTTAAACACATCTCTCACATGACTATTCATATTTGTGAGACGCACCGTGTGATTGTTGCTCTTTAATCTTTTATAAGTATTCACCAGTACGCTAAGTCCCATACTTGATATATAATCAAGATCTGCCATATCGAGCGTTAGGGTTTCTGAATACTTTTGAAACTCTGAGTTAGCTTTTTCTTCCTGACTTGCATCAAATCTGCCGGTCAGTTTTAATTCGTTATCCCCTTTTTTTTCAATTTTAAGCATGAACTACTTAGATAAATGTTTAGTAAGCGTTATAGTTGAGATGCCGTTATCGTGTTTAAAAGAGATATCGTCCATCAACTCTTTAACAAGGTGTATCCCTAAACCACCGGACTTCTCCTTTTTTATGTAGTCATCAAGATCAACTTTTTCAGTTTGAGTTATGTCGAACGGTATATCTTCTTCATCTGAAATTACCACTTCTATTTTGTCAGTATGTTTTTCCACAGATAATTGAACCGGTGAGTTTTGG
>SKGY01000237.1 GCA_007117235.1 Balneolaceae bacterium | reverse complement strand
GGAACCGGTGTACTGAGCAAACGTGCAGATCTTCGCTGGAAACGAACAGAGGAAGAACTTGAAAACTCAGTCAAATTACAGGAAGAGCTTCTTGACGAAGCTGCCAACCTGGTGAAGAAAGGCGGGCGATTAGTCTACAGCACTTGCTCTATTGAGCCGGAAGAGAATTGGGAACAGATTCAAAACTTTCTCAAAAAGTATGACAACTTTGAATTGGAACCACTTGATGAATTTCTCCCCGAAGAGGTTCTGATCGAAGACGGGTTAGCTTATCAAACCCTGCCTCATGTCCACAATTGTGACGGACATTTTGGTGTTCGATTAAAACGAGTTAAGTAAATTTTACACGAAACTACGCAGAGTACAATAGTAACTTACTGATCAGTGCGTCTCTGCGGGGAATGACATCTGTATATGAACAACGTGAAAGACGTACCGAAACAATACGATCCATCAACTACTGAGCAAAAGTGGTATAACTATTGGGAAGAGAACAGGTTTTTCAACTCCAAACCCGATGAGAGAGAATCGTTTACGGTTGTAATTCCTCCACCCAATGTGACCGGTGTACTTCACATGGGACATATGCTCAACAACACCATTCAGGATGTGTTGGTACGACGGGCTAGAATGCTTGGAAAAAATGCCTGTTGGGTACCCGGAACGGATCACGCTTCAATTGCTACTGAAGCAAAAGTTGTTCAAAAACTTCGAAAAGAAGGCATCAAAAAAAGTGACCTCTCACGTGATGAGTTTCTGAAACACGCATGGAGCTGGACTGATGAGCACGGCGGTATTATCCTGCAACAACTCAAAAAGCTGGGCGCTTCCTGCGATTGGGAACGAACAAGATTCACCCTGGAAGATGAGCTATACGAAACCGTTATCGACTCTTTCATTGAACTCTACGAGAGAGGTTTGATTTATCGAGGTCTGCGTATGGTTAACTGGGATCCCGCTGCACAGACAGCCCTCAGTGATGAAGAGGTGATCCACAAGGAGATTCAGTCAAGATTCTATCATGTTAAGTATCCGATTAAGGATTCTGACGAATTTGTTACGATAGCCACTACCCGTCCCGAAACAATTTTAGCCGACACTGCTGTTTGTGTACATCCCGACGATAAGCGATACAAACACCTAATTGGGAAAACAGCCATCATTCCGGTTGTAAACAGAGAAGTTCAGATCATTGCTGATGACTATGTTGATCCGGAGTTTGGAACAGGTTGCCTTAAAATCACCCCGGCTCACGATGTAAATGACTATGAGCTTGGCGTTAAGCACAACCTTGAAGTCATCGACATGCTGAATCCGGACGGCACGGTTGCAGAAGTTGCCGGGCATTACGTTGGTGAAGATCGTTTTAAAGCCCGAAAACTTATCGCTAAGGATTTAGAAGAGTTGGGCCTTTTGGTTAAAGTAGAAGAGATGACCAATAAGGTGGGTTACTCTGAGCGAACAGACGTTGTGATTGAGCCACGTTTGTCGCTGCAATGGTTTTGTAAAATGGATGATCTTGCAAAGCCTGCACTGGAAAATGTGATGAATGATGAGATTCAGTTTCATCCGGCAAAAATGAAAAACAGTTACCGTAACTGGATGGAAAACATCAGAGACTGGTGTATTTCTCGTCAGCTTTGGTGGGGTCACCGAATACCGGCCTGGTATTACGGTGAAGGTGATGATGACTATGTTATTGCACGAACATCTGAAGAGGCTATAGAAAAAGCAGTTCAAAAATCCGGAAATTCAAATCTAAAAACGTCTGATATCCGACAGGATGAAGATGTACTGGATACCTGGTTTTCATCATGGTTATGGCCATTGTCCGTATTTGATCCTGAATTTATAAAGAATAAAAAGCCCAACAGAGAACTGGAGTACTACTACCCTACTCAGGATTTAGTAACCGCACCCGAAATTATGTTTTTCTGGGTTGCTCGTATGATTATGGCCGGCTTCGCATTTGCTGATGAAAAACCATTCAGCAATGTTTACTATCACGGAATTGTACGTGATGAGAAGCGCAGAAAAATGTCCAAGTCTTTGGGTAACTCTCCCGACCCGTTGAAGCTTATCGAAAAGTATGGTGCCGATGGTACCCGAGTTGGAATGCTATTCGCATCACCGGCAGGAAATGATCTGCTGTTTGATGAAGCCCTGTGTGAACAAGGACGAAATTTCTCCAACAAAATCTGGAACGCATACCGCTTTCTTACCATGAACATGGAAGAGGGTGAAACCTACACCCCCACCACT
Organism: Balneolaceae bacterium; assembly: GCA_007117235.1. Taxonomy (GTDB): domain Bacteria; phylum Bacteroidota; class Rhodothermia; order Balneolales; family Balneolaceae; genus Rhodohalobacter. The sequence goes on along the minus strand of SKGY01000237.1, from coordinate 590 downwards.
GAGATTGATCCTGATAATATTGCTGACAGATGGATGATGGGTCGTATTCAGACTACCTTGAGTGAAATGGAGGATGATTTCTCACGATATCGGCTGAATGAAGCCCTCAAAAAAATCTACTCACTGGTTTGGGATGATTTCTGCGACTGGTATATCGAAGTGTGTAAGGCGGACGAGTATGGCGAGAACATGCCAAAAGCGAATCTGGAGAGAGCTCTTGGCTTTTTTGAGATATTGATGAAGATGCTTCATCCTTTTATGCCATTCATTACAGAAGAGATCTGGCAGCGGATCCAAACCAGATCAAAAAATCAAGCTCTCACTGTGAGTTCATGGCCTGATTCAGCAAATGATCGTTTTGATGACTCAGTTACTCTCTTTCAGGCTATTCAAAGTCAGATATCTGCAATCCGGAATATCCAGGCAGAGATGAATCTGGCCCCGCGAACTGAGTTGAATATCATTATCAAACCAAAAAACGATGATCTATCCACTCAGATAAACTCTTCAGAGTGGGTGTTCAGAAAACTGTTGCCTGTTGCGAATCTGACTATTGATCCTAACGCATCAAAACCAAAAGCATCAGCTGC
>SKGY01000052.1 GCA_007117235.1 Balneolaceae bacterium | reverse complement strand
GACGATAAATCACACCGGGAGCTTTTCTTTCAAGTGGCGAGTTAATTGTTTCACCGGTAATTTCGCCTTTACCATCAAGAGGCCTTCCAAGTGGATCGATTACTCTGCCTAAAACACCTTCACCCACTTTAAGTGATGCAATATTTTTAGTTCTTTTAACTGTATGGCCTTCTTCAACAACGTTGGAAGAACCGAAGAGTACGATACCAACATTATCCTCTTCGAGGTTAAGTACCATACCGCGAACCGGTTTACCTTCACTGTCTAGAGATTCCGGTAATTCAACCAATTCACCTGCCTGAACTTTTGAAAGTCCGTATACACGAGCGATACCATCACCTACTTCTAAAACGGTACCTATATCATATACATCGGCATCGGATTCAAATCCGGAAAGTTGTTTACGTAAAATGGCCGAAACTTCGTCTGGTCTGACTTGACTCATTATATTTCCTTTTTTTATTCTACTGCTGAAGTAAACTTATTTTTAAGCTTATTTAATTTATATCTGGATGAACCATCTATGATGGTATCGTCGATTTGCACGGTGAGTCCGCCGATCAGGCTTTGATCTTCAGTTACATCCATCAGTACTGTTTTATCAATAGCCTTGCCTAACTCTTTTTGCAGATTGCTTAGTTGATCTTCACTGAGTTCAAAAGCTGTAACTACATCTACTTTCTTAATGTTATGGTGTTCATTATAAAGCTCCAGAAAGCTAACTGTGATGTCGTGTAAAAGCTTTTCTCTCCCTTTTTGCGAAAGAATCGATAGTAAACCCGAAGTAAGCTTTTGAATCTTATCTCCGAATATCTGTTCAACTACAGACGTTTTATCTTCTTTTTTTATGATCGGACTTTTCAAAAACAATCTTAAGTCAGATGAATTTGAGAGAGTCTCTTCAATTAAAAGAATATCGCTTTTTACTTCTTCAAGTAAATCTTGCTCTATGGCAGAAGTAATCAAAGCATTTGCGTAGCGTCTTGCAGCCTTTTGTACCATCCTACTTAATTCTTTTTAGAGAGATCGTTGATAAAAGAATCAACCAATTTTTTGTTCTTATTCTTATCTAATTCCGAGTTAAGAATGATTGAAGCTGACTTAATTGCTAAATCAGCAACTTCATCTCTTAATTCTTTGAGAGCTTTTATTTTTTCTTGCTCAATTGTTTCGCGTGCACTAACTAAGATTTTTTCAGCGTCCAATTTTGCTTTCTCAATCTTTTCAGCTCTGAGCATTTCTGCATCATCGAGTGCTTCCTTACGAATTTTTTGAGCTTTCATTTCAGCGTCTCTAAGAGCTTTTTCGTTGTCTTTTGATATTGCCTCAGCTTTAGCTAAAGCTTTCTCAGCCGACTCCAAAGACTCTTTAATTCTTACTTCACGATCATTCAGTGCTTTAAGAATGGGTGGTACTGCATATTTACCCATTATGTAAAGGAAAACGATCATGGATATTAATACCCAAATCGCAAACCCTGTACTAAATGTCAAAATCGCAAAGCCGGAATTGAATAAGAGGTTTCCCCCTCCGCTTGCTGTAAAGATCATTTCTAAGGTTGATTTATACTGTGATATTTAATGCAAGAAGCGCACAAACGATAGCACCGAAAAGGGCAACACCCTCAATAAAAGCTGCTGTAAGAATCATAGCTCCTCTAATGTCTCCGGATGCTTCCGGCTGACGAGCAATACTCTCAACTGCACTTTTACCAATCATTCCGATACCGAGTCCGGCACCTACTGCGATAATTCCAGCTCCGATACCTGCTGCTAAGAATCCCATATTATTTTACCTGTTTGTTTGATTTATTAGTTTTAGTGATCAGATATGAACTTCAGTCTCTGTTGAAACTGATGACTCATGATCTTCATGGTGATGTTCTTCAATTGCCATACCGATAAACACGGCAGACAGTAACGTGAAAATGTAAGCCTGTAGTAAGGCAATAAATCCTTTTAATATGTAAAGCACAGCTGTTAAGCTGACCCACAATACGCTTGACCCAATACCCACTGCCGGTCCAAAGATGTCTGTGAAAATAAAGATCAATCCAAGAATACAGATGATCATAATTTTACCTGATAACATGTTTGCAAAGAGACGAATAGCCAATGCAAATGGCTTAGTGAAAAGCCCTAAAATTTCAACCGGCGTCAAAATGATTCTCATGAGTGGATGAACACCCGGAAACATAAATACATGCTCCCAATGATCTTTTGATGCGTTGAACTGCGTAATAAAAAATGAAATTGCTGCTAATGTAGCTGTTACGGTAAGGTCAGCTGTTGCTGAGACTCCCCATGGCAATAGACCAAAAAGGTTCATGAACGAAATTGCCATGAATACGGAGAATAGGTATGGTACAAATTTGAGGTGTTTATTATCAGCTATATACTCTTTTGCGATGTCATCCCGAATAAACACAAAGAATACTTCAAATAAGTTCTGCCCGGTCCCTTTCGGCTCAGTATCTGCTCCAATCCCTTTCTTATACTTTGCGGCCGCCCAGAGGGTTATTATCAGGGTTAAAATAATACCAAACCAAACATATAACAGATGCGAAGTGATGGACATGTCTAAAGATATGGTTGCTCCATCAGCTCTTACAAACTGTTCATCTACAATCACAAACTCACCTGATTCAATAGCTGATTTTGTTGTAGTGTAGAAATGCCAGTCACCATCTACCAATAAGATTCTTGGGAGATAGATTTTCTGATTAAAAATTTCAAAATAGTCGTGATCTACAACTTTACCCATTACATCGATCACGGGTTCTTCGCCGTTAGAAACGTCGGCTGCCAAAATTCCTGGATTTACTACCAATAAGAAAAGAATAGTTACAACTAAACGGCGCACTATTTGAATCATTACAACTTCT
>SKGY01000168.1 GCA_007117235.1 Balneolaceae bacterium | reverse complement strand
TGATAATCCACTTCTAAGCGTGTCAAAAAAAGAGAAGCTGGTTTTAACTCCTCACATAGCCTGGGCCAGTGTTGAGGCGAGAACTGAATTGATTGAAGGTGTAATGAAAAACATCAGGGAGTTTATAGCATAAAAAAAGCCACATGACCTTACTCATGCGGCTTTTCATTCCATTTTCAGCAAACAGCTTAGTCCAAACCACCACTTCTGTTTGGCGATCTCATTTGAGGCCAGCTCATCTGCTCACCTGTACGGGGATTAATTGGTAATACTCTTCTTTCACGTGAAGTTTTGTTTGGATCCTCACTCGCCATGTAGGCCATAGTTGCAATCAGTATGACGTTGTTCTTCACATCATCAAAAACGATTTTGTCGAAGGTATCTCTGTTGGTATGCCATGTGTAGTTCCAGTATGACCAGCTTAGTGAGCTCATCATAAATGCCGGAGCGCCTGCGGCTACAAATGAAGAGTGATCTGATCCGCCACCACTTGGAGTACCGGGAAATGTGGTACTGATGTGAGTTGAGACATCATTAGGAACGGCTGTCATCCATCGTGTGAGAAAATCGTATGAGTGCAGAAATCCCTGTCCGTTAATCTGAACCACTCGTCCGGTTCCATTATCCTGATTAAATACAGCCTGAATGCCTTCTACGATCTCAGGATTATCTTCAACAAAAGCTCTTGAGCCATTTAAACCCTGCTCTTCACCACCCCATAAGCCCACTAAAATTGTTCGCTTGGGATTTGGATAGACCTCCTTCAAAATTCTGGCAATTTCCATCATTGTTACCGAACCGGTACCGTTGTCGGTAGCACCAGTACCGGCTTCCCATGAATCATAATGGGCAGAAAGAATGATATATTCGTCAGGAAATTCAGTTCCGGGAATTTCAGCAATCGTGTTGAATGTTGGAACTGCTCCATGATCAACAGACTCCGCATTTACTCTAAGTGTAGGCGTGTTACCGCTCTCAATCATTCTGAAGATCATTCCGTAATCTTCAAGAAGCATATCAATTGTAGGAATGGTTCTTGTGTTAGCGCCAAACACTTTGTTGGTGCCGAACCCCTGGCTCCAGTTCGACATGATGATACCCGCAGCGCCGGCATCTTCAAGCGCTTCAACGAGAGTGCGGTTATTGTGACCGGTTCTTTGAATTCGTTCACGCCACTCGATTGTAGCCTGTTGTCTTTCATCCCTTATTTTTTCCAGTGACTCTACTGTGGCAAACTCTTCCCAGTTGTAATCCGGGCGACCTGTAGGCTGCAGCATTGAGATTAATACAAATTTACCCTCTGCATTTGGCAACCACTCATTAAATTCATTTTCATTAACCACATCAGGTATAATGATAACTTCAGCTTCTACACCACCTGTGGGTGTGGGTGGACTCCATGCAAGCTGCATGGCTTCGAGTGTAACAACCCGGGGAGATATCATATCAACATGTGTGATGCCGCGTTCCCATCCGCGCCACTCACCATACTGCTCATTACGAGCTGAAATGCCCCAGCCGTCAAATGTTTCAACGGCCCAATCGTGAGCGTGCTGCATTTGCGGGGTTCCAACTAACCTTGGACCGATGACGTCTAGCAGATGATGGGCGAGATCTTCTACGTGTGAGTTTTCGGTTGCTTCATATACAATACGTTCTACTATTTGGTCATGATCCTGGGCAACTAAGAGTGAAGACCCAAGAAATAGCTGAACCAGAATCAGGAGTGCTAATTTTCTCATTTTCAGTTTTTTATTTATGGATTACTAAGTAAAGGTTACAAATTATAAAAGCCATTATTTGATTGAGATAAACTAAACAATTAAAATTATTTATAGATACCCGATATGATATTAAGATCGGTTATATTAAATTCACGATGCGTTTTTACAATATTTAAATAATAAAAAGAGACAGATATGAGATTAAAACTGATCATACTTTTACTGATTACAGGTTTAATGGTGATGAGCTGCGACCTGGACGACCTTGGTGTTGAAATTCCGGAAGTACCTGAGGCAGCTGATGCTCCCGATTTTTCCAAAATTGAAATGAATACCGGTGCATTTTCAGACACTCAGGCAAAGGCTGAAATTGCTGCTGATAATGCAATTCAGTACGATGTTGCTGCAAGTATTGTAAACCTTTTAGACAGCCAACTTGGTTTAGTTACTGCAACACTTTCTGACTTTATGGATCCAATCGACACGATTGAGCCTGAATTTCAGGATGGTATTTTTACGTGGGATTATACCGCAAATATTGGACTGCTTATGTCATCTCTTGAGGTGACTCTAAGAGCAAGCGGACTATCAACAACTGTTAGCTGGTCTGCATTGGTTTCAGGCAATGTCCTTGGCAATGAGTTGGATGATGTTGAGATCATTACAGGAACTACTTCAGTAACCGGTGAGACAGGCAATATGGAACTGTCATTATTTGTCCCGGAAGCGGATGAAGAGTTTGCGATGACCATCGACTGGGTTTTAAATGATGATATTCTGACAAATCTGACATTTACACTGAGCAATCCGGCACTTGATGGTCCATCTTTTATTGATGTTACTTACACACTTGAAGGAACTACTGCTCAGATTGTAGGTGAGACAACAAGCAGCGAAGGATCAGTTGTATATACAGTTATCTGGGATACTGAAACCGGTGCCGGAAGCCTAAATACTGCTGGTTCAGAAACTCTATGCTGGGATACAGACAAGCAATCAACAGAGTGCTGATAGCTAGTTTTTAGTAGTATTTTTTCTATAAGCACAAGGTTACTCCCTTGTGCTTTTTTTATTTACAGGAAATGCTGTCAGATTTTATGTGGGTTTTGAACACGTAAATGCCACTTTCTATAATCTGATTCTTCTGCCGCTGACAGATCTAAACTAAATT
>SKGY01000098.1 GCA_007117235.1 Balneolaceae bacterium | reverse complement strand
TGAGAATCATCCTGAAATGCAGGTGGTAATTGCCCAATACCTTGATGGTAACCGTATTCCGATTCCTCTTCCTGCTCAAGAGTCACAACCTCCATTGGTAAATTGGAGTGTTCTCTTTTTGACACTTTTGTGGATTAGTTTCATCATACATCTGCGTTTTAACCCAATTTATGGTGTCAGTATTTCAAGATTTTTTTTAAATCACACATTCTTTGTGATAGATGTAATGGAGCACAGAATCAGAAATACGGTACCGGGGGTTATTGTATTATCTCAGCATGCACTATTCACAGGATTATTCTTTTATGTGGGTGCAGAAATACTTATCAGCGATACAGGATTAAGTGCACTTTCTTACCACTTTCCTAATCTATTAATTTCCGGGCATGAACTCCTTTCTCTTTTTTTGATGGGAATAGCAGTTGCCCTCACACTCCAGTTTATCTCTTTGGCATGGATTTATATATGTAACAAAAAGATGAAATTTCTGAGTCAGACTATCAACTTATACAGCTGGCCACTTCATATCAATTTTATCATAGTTACATTTCTGGTTGTTTTAAATCAGCGGGGATCTGCAGAAGTATGGATGATGACATTAAGCGTAATATTTGCCATTGTCTGGTTTATGAGCTTTAACGTGGCTGCTATCAATGGCGCTCGTTTTCTGGATAAGTCCAAAGTCTTGAACATTGTGATCACTGCCGGGTTACACACACTTATAGTGATTCTAGTGATCTGGACTGTAATCTATACACCTGAAATAATCGAACCGCTTAAGTTTGCACTCTCGTTACCGTAGATTAATCAAATAATTTGTTTACGAAGCCTGGCCACGGGAATGTGGAGCTGTTCCCGATATTTACTAACTGTACGCCGTGCAACTTTATAGCCTCTCTTTTTCAGACGTTCGGCAAGTGCCTGATCACTCAATGGTTTACTTTTATCTTCTTCATCAATCACTTTTTGAAGCAAATTTTTAACCTCTCTGCTTGATACATCTTCTCCATCATCTGTTTCTAAGCCTTCACTAAAGAAGTATTTCAACTCAAAAACTCCAAAATGGGTCTGAACATATTTAGCGTTCACAACCCTTGAAACAGTAGAGATATCCATCTCAATGATCTCTGCGATATCTTTAAGGATCATAGGTCTTAAACCCTTGCCATGCTTAAAAAAATCTTTCTGAAGCTCAACAATGGCTCTCATAGTTTTCATTAACGTATTTTGTCGCTGCTTGATCGACTCAATAAACCATTGCGCTGATTCAACCTTATCTTTAATAAAGTTTTTAGTCTGTTTATCTGTGGCAGCCCCATTGCCACCTTTCATATTATCCCACATTTTCTTGTATTCAGGTGAGATTCTCAACGGCGGGGCATTTCTATGACTAAGCCTGATCACAAACTCTCCTTCCTCCTGTCCCTCGTCATCAATTGCCGGTTCGTAGTAAACTTCGAAGTCAGGTTCAATAATTTGATTTGATTCAGTTTCAGGGTCTGTTACTGCGCCGGGTTTTGGGTTTAAACCCTTTACCAGACTAAACATCTTCTTCAACTGATTATCATCAACACTTAATCGGCTCTTAATTTTATCGAAATGTTTTTTCTGAAATGCGTCCCACTCCTCTTCTAGCATCTGAATAGCGAGATTTTTAATCTCTTTTTCGGCATCATAGTTGTAAAGCTGACATATAAGACAGTCTTGCAGATCAGTTGAAGCTATACAAGACGGCTCCAGATTTTGAATCAATCTTCTGACTTTCTCCACCTGTGATTTACTCACAAGCTTTCCGTGATTAAACGCAATGTTATCAACAATTGCCTCTACATCGCGCCGAAAATATCCATCCTCATCCAGAGAACCTAAAATTTGATCTGCAATCAGCATCTCTTCACCATCCAGATCAAGCAGAGCAACCTGCATTTCAAGCTCTTCCAGAAGTGACTCATGATATGGATTAGGAAGATCTTTCCAGTCTTCATCAGATGTATTATTTGAACCTGAATAAGAACTTCCGTCATATTCTGTGTTGTGCAGAAAGGAATCCCAATCAATATTCTCGTTTCGATCTACCGGATCGATATCCGGTTCGTCCTCACCTCTCTCCTCGTCTCTTTTTTCCCAATCACGCTCTTGTTCAGAAATTGTCTCTTCAAGTGATGCAGGATCTACTTCTTCAAGAATTGGATTGGTTTCTATCTCTTCTTTAATTCGCTGATCAAGCGCCATACCCGGTAATTGAAGCAACTTCACAAACTGAATTTGCTGAGGCGAGAGCTTTTGCTGCTGGCTCTGCTTTTGTGATATGTTTTGTCCGGTTCTAAGCATTTGAATGTAGTCTTACCTCATTACAGCGCTCCATAAACAGATCAAACCAATCTTGACCATATCGTCTGGTTAAAGCCTTTTTTAAAAAGTCAGATAGATAAATCCCCTCTTTCTTGCCATTTTCACATCCTGCAGAACATAGTTCAGGAATGTATTCAAAGTTGGCGTAGTCGAATCCGGCAATATGCTTCAATCTCACAGGGTAGAGGTGGCAGCTGATCGGTTTTTCCCAGTTAAACTGATTTTTATAATAAGCGTTTTGAATGGCACACGTTGTAACACCCCGGTGATCTTTCTCAACAAAAATGCACTCACCGGAATCAACACAATTAATTTCATATCCATTTTCGGAGTCTCCTAAAACCACTCCCTCTTTTTCAGCCTTCTTCACAGCAACAGGATCGAGACGGTCTTTTAACTGTTCAAAAGCTTTTCTCAATACCGGAATTTCACTTTTATTCACCGGTGCACCGGCATCACCCACAACGCAACAAGCACCTTTACATAAACTTATGTTGCAGGCGAACTTTGCAGTCGCAATATCTTCTGATAGTATTACATCTTCTACTCGTATCATACTTCAAGGAAACGAAATT
>SKGY01000133.1 GCA_007117235.1 Balneolaceae bacterium | reverse complement strand
TGCTGTTCCCAGCGTGATGCCGGCTATACTGATTCCCGTAAGCACAGAGATCAATGATATATGCTTCTTGGAAAAGAGATAGCGTCGGGATATAAACCGAATGATATTCATTCTTGAATTTTGTATTTACCTGTAAATCTACAGAGTTGGGGCAATATCAAAAGTGATGATAAAATGATATCTTTAGCCCCTTGTTTAAATTAAATGTCGGGACGTGAAAACATGACGCTTAAAATCGAAGAAATTCATGCAATATCCAATGGCGATCATGGTGATCTGTTTTCAGTTTTAGGATTACACACTGTGAACGCAGGTGGTAAAGATAAATTGGTTCTGCGATGTTTCAGACCCGAAGCTAAAACAGTTACTGTATTACCGGATTCGGGAAAGTCGGTTGTTATGACCCGAATTTCTGATGAAGGATTGTTTGAACATGTTTTTACAAGACGGAAAAACAGGTTCAGTTATCGTTTAAAAGTCACACCGCATGAAGGCAAAACATTCACTATTGCTGATGCATATCAGTTTGGATCTTTAATATCAGATTTTGATCTCCAGCTTTGGGGTGAGGGAAATCATCATCACACCCATCAATGGATGGGTTCACATAGCAAAACTGTTGATGGAATAGACGGAACACACTTTGTTGTTTCCGCACCAAGTGCCAAACGGGTTAGCGTTGTAGGATCATTTAACAATTGGGATGGTCGCGTACATGGCATGCGGAAGTTTCACGAGCAGGGTGTCTGGGAGATATTCATCCCACACGTAAAAAGTGGAGACCTCTACAAATTTGAAATAAAACCATCAGCCGGCGAAGGGTTACTTAAAAAAGCAGATCCCTACGCACGGTTTTCCGAATTGCGACCGGGAACAGCATCCATCGTTTGGAACAGTGACTTTAAGTGGAACGATGAGAAGTGGGTAAACCAAAGGCACTCCGTTCAAGATCATGATGCACCTATCTCAATTTATGAAATTCATGCAGGTTCGTGGAAACGTAAGGTTGGTGAGAATCCCGGATATCTCTCCTATCGCGAGCTGGGAGAAGAGCTGATTCCATATATTAAAGAGATGGGTTTTACTCATGTTGAGCTCATGCCGATTGCCGAGCACCCATACGATCCATCGTGGGGCTATCAAATTACAGGATATTTTGCTCCAACAAGCCGATTCGGCAATCCTGACGATCTTAAATATTTTATCAACGAGTGCCATAAAGATGGCATTGGAGTTCTGGTTGATTGGGTTCCGGCGCATTTCACAAAAGATGATCACGGTCTGCGTCGATTTGACGGAACGGCTCTATACGAGCACGAAGATCCGCGACTCGGTGAACATAAAGATTGGGGTACATGCATCTTCAATTTCGGCCGTACCGAGGTACTGAACTTTCTGATTTCTAATGCTGTCTATTGGGTTGAAGAATTTCATATTGATGGTCTGCGTGTTGATGCCGTGGCTTCAATGCTCTATCTCGACTATTCCCGTGAAGATGGTGAGTGGATTCCGAATCAATATGGCGGAAGGGAAAATTTAGAGGCTATTCATTTTCTGAGAAGATTTAATGAGGTGATTCATGATTACTATCCGGGAGTACTCACATTTGCTGAAGAGTCAACTTCCTGGCAGGGTGTTACACGGCCTACATCGTCAGGCGGACTCGGTTTCGATTTTAAATGGAATATGGGCTGGATGAATGACACGCTCGACTATTTTGAGAAAGACCCGATCTACAGAAAGTACCACCAGGATCAGCTCTCTTTTTCGCTTATATATGCGTTTTCTGAGCAATTTATTCTACCGCTTTCCCATGATGAAGTGGTGCACATGAAACAGTCTCTTCTGGCAAAAATGCCGGGAGATGATTGGCAAAAGTTTGCGAATCTGAGATTACTGTATACATATATGTATGGTCACCCCGGAAAAAAAATTCTGTTTATGGGTGGTGAGTTTGGTCAATGGAGTGAATGGACAGAAGCGCACTCAATTGATTGGCATTTGCTTCAATGGGAAAGCCACAAAGGTATTCAAAACCTGGTTAAGGATTTGAATCAGGCATACATTCATGAACCGGCAATGCACGAGGTGGATTCAAAGTGGGAAGGCTTTCAGTGGATTGACATCAGTGATGCTGATAACAGTATGCTATCATTTATTCGACGAGGTAAAAACCCGGATGACTTTCTTGTCTTTCTACTCAATTTTACGCCGATGCTGCATAATGAATATAAATTTGGGGTACCCAAGGCGTGTGAGTATGAAGTTATCCTGAATAGTGACTCGCAATTTTACGGCGGCAGTAATGCCGGTCCGGTTGATGTTGTGGGAAAAGATGGTGCATGGCATAGTCAGCCGGCGCATATCGTTGTTACAGTTCCACCACTTGCAGGTGTTGTGCTGAAGCCAAAAAAATAGAATGCTTTTTGTCCATTTGAGTAACCGGAATTACGAAAAATAATTAAAGAATGAGATTTCCAAGATCCTGCGGCACGTTGCTGCATCCAACCTCTTTTCCATCAAAATATGGTATGGGAGATTTAGGCGACGAAGCAAAAGAGTTTATTCACTTCCTTGAAAGAACCGGCCAAACTATCTGGCAGGTATTGCCGCTTGGCCCTACCGGCTACGGCAATTCACCTTATGCAAGTTATTCAGCGTTTGCGGGTAATCCGTATCTGATAAGCCTTGACAAACTGGTTCAGAAAGATCTCTTAACTGAAGCAGAAGTTAAAAAAGCAGAGCTTCCAGTTACCACAGTAGCGGATTATGAAGGGTCTTATCAGATTAAAGACGAGCTTTATAAAATTGCTTGTAAACGATTTTATGGAGATCAAAAAGGCGGGAAGAGCAAGCATTTTAAGCAGTTCAAAGAGAATAATAAGTTTTGGCTTGATGATTACTGCATGTTTATGGCTTGTTCTATTGAGAATGATAGAAGACCATGGAATCAGTGGGATAAAGGATTGGCACAACGCGATAAAAAAGTGATGGCTGAGTTTCGAAAATCTCACACTGAAGAAATTGATTACTATAACTGGATACAGTTTGAATTTTTTAGTCAATGGTTTGACTTAAAAATGTATGCAAATCAAAAAGGTATACGTGTTGTTGGTGACATCCCGATATTTGTTGACCATAATAGTGCAGATGTTTGGTCAAACCCGGGCTATTTTGCTGTTGATAAACAGGGTAACCGTCAACTAGTAGCGGGTGTGCCGCCGGATTATTTTAGCGAAACCGGTCAGCTTTGGGGCAACCCTCTCTATAATTGGAAAGCTCTCAAGAAAGATAATTTTAGTTGGTGGGTGGAGCGATTCAGACAGATGTTTGATCTGTTTGATTCAATTAGGGTAGACCATTTTCGCGGTTTTGATGAGTACTGGGAGGTTAATGCTGCAGAGACAACGGCTATTAACGGGAAGTGGGTGAAAGCTCCCGGGAAAGCACTATTCAATACTATCAAAAAAGAGTTGGGTGAACTTCCAATCATTGCAGAAGATCTTGGCTTGATGACACCAACCGTAGAAGAACTTCGCGATGAATTTAATTTTCCGGGGATGAAAATTATACAGTTCGCTTTCGATTCTGATTCAACAAATAGCTTTTTACCGCACAACTATCCTCAAAATTGTGTGACATATACCGGCACACATGACAATGACACAACCATTGGGTGGTATAATCAGGCTCCTGAACAGGAAAAGCACCGCGTTCGGGAATACACCCGGTCGGATGCATCAGAAATCGAATGGGAGTTAATTCGACTCGGAATGCTGTCGGTGGCCGATCAGGCTATATTTCCTCTTCAGGATTTTATGGGTTTAGATACTCAGCATAGAATGAACTTGCCGGCAACAGTTGGCAACAACTGGATGTGGAGATACACCACCTCCATGCTCTATAATATTGACGAAGATAGAATAAGGGCACTTGTTGAATTGGCAAATCGTAAGCAGGGCGATAACGAGGGCTAAAAACTGATTTTCTACAGGCTTTTCAATAAAAGCACTCTTTTGTATCTTAAGCCGTCTTAATAACAATTAAACAGATTGAATGTCTTTTCAATTAGATCACCTGCCAGTTCGGACTGAAAAACCTAGAAAAGAAGGAATAACTCTAGTTCTTGATAAAGGTTACAGCATTCGTCAGGTAGAAGATTTTTGTTCTGCTGCATCACCTTACACAGATATTGTAAAATTGGGTTGGGGAACATCTTATATCACCCAAAACCTCCGGGAAAAAATTAATGTATACAATAACTATGATATCCCGGTCTTTTTTGGAGGAACGCTGTTCGAAGCATACATGCTTAGAGATCAGCTCGATTGTTATGTTGAGTTATTGAGAAAATATGAGCTGAAATATGTTGAAGTATCAAATGGCACAATTTGGTTGTCTGATAAGAGAAAGCTTGAGATCATCGAAAAACTGAGTAAGGAATTTACTGTGCTTTCTGAGGTTGGAAGTAAAAACCCGAATGAAGTTATGCCTCCTTACAAGTGGGTGAAAATGATTAAGGGAGAACTCGAAGCCGGTGCATGGAAAGTTATTTGCGAGGCCAGAGAGTCAGGTACAGTTGGAGTGTTCAGGCCGAACGGAGAGGTTAGATCCGGGTTGATTGATGAAATTGCAGATCAAATACCTGTATCTGACTTACTATTTGAAGCACCGCAAAAAGAACAACAGGTGTGGTTCATTAAGAAATTTGGAAGTAATGTAAACCTGGGAAATATCGATCCGGCCGAAGTAATTCCTGTTGAAACACTACGTTTAGGTTTAAGAAGCGATACACTATTTGATTTTTATTCTATTGACGACGATCAAATCAGGGATCTCTATCCCACTAACGGAAAATCCGACGTGACACGAGAGACAAATTAAGACCGCATATATCTATGAAAATATTGTACGCCGCTACTGAAATTGCACCGTTTGCAAGAATGACACATACTGCAGACCTTCTTCGGTTTCTTCCCGCTTCTCTGCAGGATCAGGGGTTTGAAATCCGTATACTGCTTCCAAAATTTGGTACAATTAACGATCGCCGTAACAGATTGCACGAAGTGATCCGACTTTCAGGAATTGAAGTTGAAGTTGGTGGCGAAATTGAAACCATGAAAATCAAAGTAGCCAGCATTCCAAACGCTAAGCTGCAGGTATACTTCCTCGACAATGATAAATATTTTAAGAGGAAAGGGATGTTCAATAATCCCAAAACAGAGAAGTTCTATGATGATAACGATGAACGTCTGGCCTTCTACAATAAAGGAGTGCTTGAAACAGTTATCAGTCTTGGATGGGAACCGGATGTAATTCATTGCCATGACTGGCCTGCCGGATTAATCCCCATGCTGGTAAAAACAAAGTATAAAGACGAAGATATTTTTAAGAATACTCAGATCGTTTATAATCTTCACCACCCGGAAAATAAAGGGCACTTCGAAGGTTCTGGTATTTTAGATCTTTTAGGCCTTCCGGAAGGCACAGATACAGAATCACTGATAGAAAACGGCAGTGTAGATTTGTTGAAAACCGGATTGAAGTATAGTGATCATATTGTTACAGGTAATCATCTCTCTGATCAGTTTGATGACCTTTTTAAAGAATTGAAAATTAAACCCACAAAAATTCAGGGTTCGCCCGAAGATGTATCAAAAAAATTCGCAGATTACTACCGGAGTATTGCCGGTGAAGAAGAGTGATGCAGTTAGTACAACACACTCAAATAAAAAGAAGTTAAATAGAGTAAGCAGTCGATTACCCATCACTGCTTTTCTGCTTCTGACAGCTCTCGTTTTATTCTCATCATGTGACTCCTCAGGAACTGTTGGTGGTGATATAGGTCCTGGAGAAAATTCAGTTGATCGTACCACGGTTATGCTTAATGACCTTGAAACCGTAGATTTGAACACTTTTTCAGGTCGATTACAGCGGGCATCGATGGGGTACTTAGAGGACCCTTTGTATGGTGACATACAAGCAGTAGCACTTCTTAAGCCTTCAATCTCTCGTGCGTCGGTAGACTCCATCAGGGACGATGCTACCATGACACTCAAAGTTCATTTCAGTAACGCTGTTTATGGAGATGAAAACGCCGTTTCGTCTTACGAAATATTTGAGGCAGGGGGGATTTGGAGAGGTAATGAGTTAAAATATAACAGTGAAGTACCCGTAGATTTTTCAAGTAAAGTTGGAGAATTTCAGGTTACTGATGAGGACAGTATCGAGGTTGAGTTAAGCGAAGCGTGGCTTCAGAAGTTTAAGTCTTTCTTTGATGGTCCTTCAACTACAAGAGACTCAACATATGTGAATGATTTTCCGGGTCTTGCTATTGTGGCTGCACAATCCAATCAGAATATTCGCTATATACGCTTTTCACCTGAAAGTGAAGATGATAGATCTGTTACCCGATTTTTGGTCTACTCCGATGCGTTCGCTCCGGATGATGATGACGATGACGAAAACGGGGACGATGATAATGGTGATAACGGTAACGGCGATGGAGATGAAGATGAAGGCCCGTTCTCTAGAGTTCTTGATGTCAGAGATTGGGGCTCTTCTGTAGTAAGAACAAATGAACCTGTCTCTACAGATGGTTTTGTTCTGCATAATTCTGAAAGGGTATTAAGAGTAAATACTGATATATCTTCTGAAGATTTAAAGGGGAGAAATATTGTAAATGCCAGTTTGGTACTTACGCTAAGAACCGATGCTGAAGCTGCTTTCCCGAATATTAACAGGCAACCGGTTGAAACGATACGGGGTCACTCATTCAGAATTGTTCCAAACGACTTAGTATCTGAGCTTTTTGTACGAAACCCCAGATTTTTTGCACCGATTGATGAAGATACTAATGCATACAGACTTGATGTCACACAATATGTGTTAAATCAGGTTTATGGAGATGGCTCTGAAGGACCGATATTTGTCTCGCTGCAGTCGATTAACGGGTTTCTATATTCTGGACTGTTTTATGATGAAACAGCCACAGATACTCAAAGGCCAAGAATTGTAATTACATTTGTTGAATAGATTAGGCATGAAATTAAACGCAATAATAGCTTCCGCACTTCTTGGATTACTGTTCATAACCGAGGCAAATGCTCAACAAAGAGGAGATATGGCAAACTCCGGTTCATTTTATTCGAGCCTTGGGTTTGGAGTTCCTGCTGATGTAAGATCACCCTATTCGAGTGGTATGGGGCTTACAGGAGTAGGCAACTACACGAATATGTCAGCCAATATCTCGAATCCGGCTCAATGGGCATTAGCATCTTTTTCCTACGGGTCAATTTCAATGGGAATGACGAACTATTACGCTCGTGATAATAGTGCAAGTGTGAGGGGTTCACTGTTGTCTGTAGACCACTTTCAATTATTATTTCCGTTGTTGAGAGATCGACTTGGTGTTTCGCTTTCGTTTACACCTCTTACACGATCTAATTATCAGGTTCTTACCGAGGGTGAATTCTTTCCATTATCCGAATTCAGTTCTAACCAGGTAGAATTTGGGATTGAAACATTGGGTTCAGGTGGAATCAACCGTTTCGAAGTAGGAGCTGGATATAGATTGACCAGTTTCTTAACGGTAGGTTATGGATTTTCAGCCAACCTGTTATCAAAACAGGAAGAAGTTTCATCGCTTTTCTCTGACAACAGTTTCAGAGCTGTGAATACAAGCAGGTCTATTGAGGGCAACAGTATTGGGCATCGGTTTGGAATTTTTGCTTACAGAAATTCACTTTTTGGCAATAATGACCAAATTTCTTTTGGGGCTACTGTATCACTACCGATTGACATAACGAGTGAACGATCAATTTCAGCCTTCAGGACTGTTAATGGCAGCAGGCAGCTTATAGAGCTGAATGAAAATTCACCTGATAGAATGGGTAATGTGAGATTACCATTGGAATTTAACACCGGCCTTACGTATAATTTAAGCCGCTTCGTTAATGTATCTTCTGAATTGATGTTTCAAGAGTGGTCAGATGCATCTTACTCATATAGCTCAACTCAGCAGGCATATTTTAAAGATCGAACAAAAGTTGGTTTAGGGTTTCAATATCACCCATATAGGGTAGAACAGGCTAGTGGCTTTTTTACTAATATGAGATATAGCGTTGGCACAAGCTACGATAACGGGCATCTGTCAATTCAGGGGCAGGATATTGAAACGATGACATTTAATGCAGGTGTTGGGATTATATCACGTGGTACATCAACACTCGATTTAAATTTTCATTATGGAATTAGGGGAACACAATCCTCAAATCTGGTTAAAGAAAATATATGGGGCTTTTCATTATCACTTAATCTGGCTGAATTTATGTTTGTTCGGCAGCGATTTCAGTAAAGCCACATTAATGCAGTATTTGATATAGAGACAGAAATAAACATTGGAAAGATGAAAAAGTACATAGCAATATTCGCCATACTATTTGCCTACAGTTCAGAGGCTTACTCACAAAGTGAGCCCCCTTATGGGATGTCAGAAATTCAGGCATACTCCATTTTTTATGAGAATTTCAGAACTGGAAATTATGATATGGCACTCCAGTTTGGAAAGTGGATGCTGGAAAAACAGCCGAGGACTATCGAGGGTGTTAACCGGTTTAATTTAGCTACACAGTACAATCGTATGATTAATGTGTACACTGAAATTTCAAAAGCTCAAACAGATCCATCTCTCCGTGTTGCTTATATCGATACTGCAATAGCAATTTTTGATCAGGCATTTGAAACGTTTAGTGAAGATGAGATAGATTATTATACCTGGCACTTCAATAGAGGTCGTTTTTATCAGGAAAATCAGGGTCAAATCAGACGCGGAATGGATCTTGCTTATGAAGAGTATATGAAAGCATATGAATTGGATGCAGAAAGGTTAACAACTGCGGGTGATGGATATTACATCCAAATATTGCTTGCAAACTTTGTGTCTAAAAACGATCGGGAAAGTGCGCTGTCAATGATTGATACAGTCGAGCCATTCGCAGGTGCTTCTCTTATGAGAAATATAGAAGAAGTTAGAGATGGACTGTTTTCTGATCCTGTAGAGAGAATTGAATTTCTTGAAGGCAGGCTAGCTGAAAGTCCGGGTGATCAGGCTTTAATTACAGAAATAGCATCTCTTCATGAAGGATTAGGAAACCGTGCAGAGGCTATTAGATATGCAGAGAAACTTTATGAAATCAGCAAAACGTTTGAAAATGCAAAACGTCTCGCTGATTATGCACAATCTGATGCACAATATGAAGTAGCTATTAAGTATCTACAAGAAGCAATTGAGTTAACTAATGATAATACCCAGAAAAGAAATCTGAACCTTGAGATTTCTGAAACATATCAGAATATGGGTAATCTGAGATCTGCAAGGCAATTTGCAAGAGCATCTAGCCAGCTGGATAGAAACTGGGGTCAGCCGTATATCAGAATTGCAACCATATATGCTGCTGCAGTAACACAATGTACATCAGGTCGCCAAATTGAACGTGATGACCGAATTGTTTACTGGTTAGTTCTCGACTATCTTGACAGGGCACGGAGTGCTGACTCTTCAGTAGCTAGTGAAGTACAAAGACGCTACAGAACATATGAGCCGGTTTTACCGACAACTCAGGACAAATTTTTCAGAGGATGGGAAGAGGGTGATGAGCTTCAGGTTGGAAGCAACATCGCTGAATGTTATGGTTGGATAGGTGAATCAACCAAAGTTCGATAATTTTTGATATAACTTTTCCTTCCTTATCTTTTAAGGAGTGTGATACTACTTTAAGAATCACACTCCCATTTCTTTAATACTTCTTTCTACCCCGTAGAAATCACGCTCTTCTGTTCAGCCTCTATTAATATTTAATACGCAGAGCAGTTTAATACACAATAACAATCACAGTTGGTGCATGTCACGTATGCGAAAAAACAAAGGCCGCAATAAGCCTAAGGGAAAAGGCAAGGGAAACAAAAAAAACGTATTTATTCCACAGTTTCACAGCAATCAGCAGACACGAATTGGTGGACGCTATCATGGTGTGCTTGAAATCAACCAGAAAGGCTATGGCTTTATCCGGAAAATTGATTTTGAGTTCAGTTACGATCCCAAAGATCCCTTCTTTAAACCTGATGAAGTAAAGCATCATAACCTGCGCTCAGGTTTGGTTCTTGAAGGTGAGTTTGAACAGGATCAAAGTGGTAACAGACACGTGCACTCAATCGAAGTGATCAACGGGAAGAAATCTGAAGAGTGGCAAAAAGTAAATCGGTTTGAGTTGCAAACGCCCATCATGCCCAATGAATACATAAAGCTTGGTCATCAGGCGGAAGATGTAGAGCTGCGGGTTATCGATCTTATAGCACCAATTGGCCGGGGACAAAGAGCTTTAATCGTTGCTCCGCCAAGAACTGGTAAAACTGTACTTCTCAAAAAAATCGCAAAGAGTCTCACGGAGAATTATCCTGACATTCATACAGGTATTCTTTTAGTTGATGAACGACCTGAAGAGGTTACCGACTTTTTGCGATCTACTAACGCTGAAGTTTTTGCATCCTCGAACGACAAACCGACTGAAAGCCATGTAAGAATCTCAGAAATGGCGCTTGGATACGTAAAACGAAAGGCAGAGTATGGTGAACATGCTGTATTGTTAATTGACTCGCTCACACGCCTTGGTAGAGCTTATAACGCGGCTCAAACCAATAGTGGAAGAACATTATCAGGCGGTTTGGACATCAGAGCACTTGAAATCCCCAAAAAGATATTTGGATCGGCTCGCAAAATTGAAGGTGGCGGTTCACTTACCATTATTGCTACTTGCCTGGTAGAAACCAATTCACGAATGGATGATCTGATTTTTGAAGAGTTCAAGGGCACAGGAAATATGGAACTTGTTCTGGATCGTGAGATTGCCAACGACAGAATTTATCCTGCTATCAATATTGCTGCATCCGGTACTCGTAATGAAGATA
>SKGY01000096.1 GCA_007117235.1 Balneolaceae bacterium | reverse complement strand
GCCTGTCACTTCAACAGTAACTGTAAACTGTTCTCCTATAAAGATTCTGTTTTCAGAAACTGTTGCCTGGAGAGTCGGATCCTGGGCATAGAGTTTTTCTGCTGAACCAAATACAATCATCAAGATTAAAGCCCGGAAAATAACTCCGGAAATCCTACCAATCTCTGTCATTTCTTGATCTGTTTTCTGAAGCTTCTTTTTTTCTGTTTTCTAACAACTCTCGCTCAAGCTGTTCCAAAGCGTCGAGCAAATTCTCCGCTTCTTCACGAGTCATCTGTTCAGTTTCATCTCGCTGTTGATCGGTATCTTGCTCTTGTGGTGGCGATTGTTGCTGATCCTGTTCTTGTTCATCGTCACCATCCTGATTCTGATCCTGATTGTCCTGGTCTTGATCCTCATCCCCGTCTTGATCCTGATCGCTATCCGGCTGTGACTCAGGCTCCTGCTGCTGTTCTTGCAGTCTACGCTGTGCTAATTCGTAGTTGTGGCGTGCATCGTCATCATTTGGATTTTTTCTCAGTGCTTCTCTGAAATGATTCAATGCTTCATCATACTGTTCTTTGTCTGAAAGCAATCGGCCTTTATTATAATCAGCGAGACTTTGCTCCTGAGCACTTTCAGTCCGGCGTTTAAACTCCTCAAATGCATTGATTGCTTCTTCAGTTTGGCCAAGTTTTGAGAGTGCATTCCCAAGATTAAAGAGCAGCCTGGGGTTGTCAGGATCCTGAGCAATTGCTTCCTGATAAAGCCTTACAGCCTCTTCAAAGTCTCCTCTTTGAAAAGCTTCATTTGCCCGGCGAGGATCATTGAGGGATGAAGCCGAAAGTAATAACCCGAAAAAAATAACTGTAATGAACTTCATAGTTAATAGTGTCAGCCGTAGTTTTTTTAATTCTACTTTTAAACGTAACAGGCTCTTTTTGAGTATACAGTAGATCAGCTCTCTTCTAACAGAGCAAGTGTATCGTCATCTAGTTTAAGGTTGGTGAAGACATTCGATACATCATCATTTTCGTCAAACTTATCCATCATTTTTAGGTTTGATTTTGCGATCTCTGCGTCGGCTGTAACTTCAGTCATAGGAATTCTGATAAGTTCAGCACTCTCAACGTTTATACCATTCTCCTCGAGGTTTTTTCTTACCGAAATCAGCTCTTCTCTGGTAGTAAACACTTCAATAAAACCATCTTCAAATACGACATCATCCGCACCGGCATCAATTGCAGTGAGCATCAATTCATCATTGTCGATTCCCTCAGCATTAATTCTGATAGATCCTTTCTGTTCAAACAGATAGGATACAGAACCATCAGTACCAAGGTTGCCTCCGTGTTTGGTAAAGATATGTCTGATTTCTCCAACGGTTCGATTTAAATTGTTACTTGTTGCTTCAATAAAATAGGCTATTCCCCCGGGGCCATACCCTTCGTAAGTAACTTCCTCATAATTACCGGCACCATCATCAAGCTCACCCGTTCCTTTTTTTATGGCACGTTCAATATTGTCTTTAGGAAGGTTTACCCCCTTTGCATTTTCTATTGCCAGGGAAAGTCGTGGATTGGCACTTGGGTCTCCACCACCTTCGCGCGCAGCTACTGTAATTTCGCGAATGTGTTTTGTAAAGGCTTTCGCACGTTTGGCATCTTCTTTTGCCTTCTTATGCTTAATGTTCGCCCATTTGGAATGTCCTGCCATAGCTGATAAATCTGTTAAATGAGGTTGAGTGAAATCAGGTAACAAATATAATGTAAATGCTAATTTTCACCTAATAGATGGACTTCTGTTATATTTATTAAAATTGTGATGTCCTTCTGACTCAAAAAAACGATCTTTAACAAGTCGATGTTGAAATGTTATGAACCAAAACCCTATAACATAATTCAGGTACTGGTATGAACATTGGAATTGTTTGCTATCCAACATTTGGTGGTAGCGGTGTGGTAGCAACAGAGCTTGCTAAAGGATTGGCAAACAGAGGTCATAATCTTCATATACTAAGTTACGCCCGGCCCGCAAGACTCGACTCTTTCAGAACGGATATCACATTTCATGAAGTGGATTTGAGTTCTTACCCACTGTTTGAGTATCCGCCTTACGATCTTGCGTTAGCCAATATGATGGTAAACCTGATCAAGTACGAAAAGCTTGATGTTCTTCATGTACACTATGCCATACCGCATGCTACAAGTGCTTACCTGGCTAAGCAGATTTTGAACAGTCAAGCTTCACACGTTCCAGTAATTACAACGCTTCATGGAACAGATATTACACTGATTGGAAGTGATCCCAGCTACAAGCAAGTGGTAGATTTTTCCATCAATAAAAGCGATGGTGTAACGGCAGTATCAGAATATCTCAAAAAGGAGACCTACAAGCATTTTGATATCAAAAAAGATATTAAGGTCATTCCGAATTTTATAGATCTGGACAGATTTAAAAAGTCAAAAAAGGAGCACTTCAAAAAAGCAATTTGTCCGGAGGGTGAAAAAATTGTCACGCACGTATCGAACTTCAGAGAGGTGAAAAGAGTACCGGACGTAGTAGAAGCATTCAGCCATATTTTAAATAACGGGATAAAAGCCAAGCTGTTGATGGTAGGTGACGGCCCAGACAGAATACGTGCAGAAGAAAAATGCAGGGAGCTGAAAATGTGTGATCATGTTCGATTTCTTGGAAAACAAGAGCGAGTGGAGGAGGTGCTATCTATTTCTGATCTCTTTATGATTCCATCCGGGAGCGAAACATTTGGACTAGCGGCGCTTGAGGCGATGAGTTGTAGCGTGCCTGTTATAAGCTCAAACATAGGAGGGTTACCGGAAGTAAATGTTCATGGAGAGACCGGTTATCTATGCGAATTGGGGGATGTTGAGACTATGGGTAGCTATGCTTCAAAAATTTTGAGTAATGAGTCACTTCACAAAAAAATGGCGAATGCCGCCAGAAAGCGTGCTGAACAGTTTGAGCTGGATAAAATTGTGACTATTTATGAAGACTACTACGAGGAAGTGAGAGGTCAACTGAAAAAAGAGACTACATGAAATTCTCCTCCCTTAAAAAATGGATCTTTTTCTATCTATTAATATTTATTCTCTCTTGCGGTTCAGAATTTCAAAAAAATGATCATCAATTTACTGCTGCCGACAGTTTAATTGAGCAGGCCTTGAGAGATGATCTCTTTACGGGAGCTGTACTTTTGATTGGTGATCGGCAGGGTGTTTTGTACGAGCAGGCTTACGGTTATGCTACTCTTTATGATGAGAGTTTGCGGGTTGTTTCCGAACCTGATGGCATGACATTAGACCACCGATTTGATATTGCATCACTGACAAAAATATTTGCAACCACATATGGATATATGGCTTTACAAAGTGATGGTGTGGTAAATCTGGATGCTTCCATTGCTCAATATCTTAGTGAATTTGATAAAGATGGATATAGGGATATTTCAATCCGACACTTGTTGTCTCATACATCCGGTTTAGCTCCGTGGTTTCCAACGTACTATTGGTTATCCAATCATGATAATATTCTTCAAAATATTTCTGAGATGGATTTAAATAACCATCCCGGTGAAGAAAGGAGATACAGTGACTTAGGATTTATCATTTTGGGTAAGCTGCTAGAAGAAATAACCGATAGGAATTTTAGTGAATTTCTAAATGAAAGAATTTACTCAAAGTTAAATATTAGCAATACCGGTTTTGGGCCACTGGACGAGACTTCCAAGATTGTGTCCACGTCGCACGGTAACCCGTTTGAGAAGAGAATGGTTTATGATTCAAATTTTGGATACAGAATTGATGTTGACTCTGAGGGTTGGGATGAATGGAGGACATACACCCTAAAGGGAGAGGTTAACGACGGAAACGCTTATTACTCATTGGATGGTATAGCCGGACACGCAGGCCTATTTTCTACAGCGAATGATATTTACCGTTTACTTCTGCCTGTGTTAAATAATGGAGAGTTCAACGAACAGGAGATTTTCAGCTCTCAAACAGTTGAAGAGTTTCTAAAAGAAGATAAATTTGAAAATGGGCTCGGCTGGGGTCTCTCAATTGGATCAACCCATCGGGATGAAAGCATTCAAACTGCTGCGGGTCATACTGGTTTTACAGGCACTAATTTTTTGATAAACAAAGAAAATGGAATAGTCTATATACTTTTGACGAACCGCCAGCATGTTGGGCAGATGCAGGATGGGAATTACCCTGATCTTCGTGAATTGAGAGTAGAACTTTCGTCGCTTATAAAATGATGAAGAAAGAAATGCCAACTCAAGCGTTATAGTTATTTATATCAGGTGGTTGAAACAGTAAAATTTAGTATGTTACTTGTGATACCTGAATCTATTTATTAACTAAAAGTGCTTATAAGGTGTTAAAAAACAGAACATCTCGACCACAATACTAACTGAGTGAATGTAATTCTTAAAAGCGAAACAGGTAATTATCTGCTTTAAAAATTCGGCTTTTAGAAAATGAACACGTATATGGCCGCAGAACCGGGTAAAAAGTCAACATTACTTTTGATATCGTCCTTTGTGGTGCTTGGGCTATCATTAGTAATTGTGAATCACTTTGAAAGTAAAGTACTTTCGGGTGCTCGGGCATACATCGCAGGTGAAGGACAGTGGACCAAAGCTCAAAAATTGGCTACACTTTCACTTGTCAGATATTTAGACACTCAGAATGAATCCTACTATACTCAATTTGAAGAATATCTTGAAGTTAATGAAGGTGACAGAATTGCTCGCACAGAGTTGAATTCGGAAAATCCTGACTACAATATCATACGAGAGGGGTTTATTCAAGGAAACAATTTAGAGAGAAATATCGATGATATGATCTGGCTATATGAAAATTTCATTGGCTATGGACCTTTCAGGTCAGTTGTTACCCATTGGGAAAATGGTGACAAATACATTCAAAAGCTGAGAGGAGTGGGTGCAGATGTAAATCACCGTATTAGTGAAACAGGGATTTCGGTAGCTGAAAAAGAGCAGTTTGCCGCTGAAATTCAGGACATCGATGAAATACTCACTGAATTAGAATCAGCATTTTCTTATGAGTTGAATATTCTTGCCAGCAATATTTCGCGAACTGTTTACTGGCTCAATGTACTAACAATCCTTTTGCTAACTACCATTGTGGCAGTAATCGCTGTTATTCAACTTCGTGCTTTTAAAGCCTGGAACAGAAAAGTTCTTCAGAGTGAAAAGCGTTTTGAACAGGTTTTGAATAACTCAAGGGACGTTATCTATCAACTTGATATCCAGACCGGTCAGTATATTTACATGAGTCCATCAATAAAAGATTTGACTGGATACGATATTGAAGAGGTAATGGAGGGTGGAGTCTCTCTTATTATGGATAGAGTACACCCTGAAGATATTGGCCGAATGGAGGAAGAGTTAATTGATTACAACAGTAAGGATGCAGAATCAAAACTAAAAGAAGACAGCCAGTTCAGAGTTAAGAAAAAAAACGGAGATTATATCTGGATTAATAACAAGCGGACTCTGCTTCGCGATGAGAATGGTAACCCCGCAAGTATAATCGGTAATGTCAGGGATATTTCAGACAGGAAGAGATACATTGAAGCTTTAGATAAATCTCTGAAAGCAAAAGAGGTCTTGCTGTCAGAAATTCACCATCGTGTTAAAAATAATCTGTCAATTGTTTCAAGTTTGGTTGAACTTCAAAGAAGCAAGTCGGAGAATTCGACAGCAAAAGGATTAAAAGAAATTCAGTCACGAATTAAGTCGATCGCGCTTGTGCATGAAAAGCTGTACGAGAGTGAAACGCTGGAGCATGTGAATCTCGCCAACTATATTGATGAACTTCTTCGAATGATTTATGCAACTTACGAGACAGAAGAACTGGAAATCAACATATATAAAAATTTGAATCCGGTAGATGTTGATATAAAGAAAGCTGTTCCGGTAGGTTTGATATGCAATGAGTTATTAAATAACTGTTTTAAGTACGCCTTCAATGGAAAAGAGAATGGTGAAATTCGGGTTGAGTTAAAAGAAGAGAAGGAAATTGTTGTATTTAGTGTTGCTGACAATGGGAAGGGAATACCTGAAAATTTTGATTATGAAAAATCAAATACATTGGGAATGACGTTGGTCAATATCCTAACCCGTCAACTTTCCGGTGAAATTAAATACTCTTCTGAAAAAGGAGCAAAGTTTGAAATTACCTTCCCAATTGCATAAAAAAAGCTCCGAGCGAAAGGCCCGGAGCTTTAAACGTTTTTGTAAAAGCAACTGTGATAGATTAAGCAGCCAATACTTTTGATACAGCGTCTGCGGCTTCTTTCAACAGTACAGCAGAGATTACATTGAGATCACTTCCATCAATAATCTCTTTGGCCTCTTTCGCATTGGTTCCCTGAAGGCGAACAATGATTGGCACATTTTCCACTTTCTTGGCAATCTCAGGGTCTTTAATGGCTTCAATAACGCCATTTGCAACTCTGTCGCAACGAACAATTCCACCAAAGATATTAATCAGAATAGCCTGAACATTTTCATCTTCAAGAATAATGCGGAATCCGTTTTTTACAGTTTCAACATTTGCTCCACCACCCACATCAAGGAAGTTGGCAGGTTCACCACCTGATAGCTTGATGATATCCATAGTAGCCATTGCAAGTCCGGCACCGTTTACCATACAGCCTACGTTTCCATCAAGTTTAATGTAGTTCAGGTCAAATTTAGAAGCTTCAAGCTCAATCGGATTTTCCTCAGACTCGTCCCGAAGTTCAACAATCTCTTTTTGTCTGTACATGGCATTTCCGTCAAACGTCACCTTAGCATCCAGCGCCATCACATCGTCATCAGTTGTAAGAACAAGCGGATTGATCTCAACCATGTCGGCATCTTTTTCTACATAAAACTTGTAGAGAGCCATGATAAATTTAACAGCCTTTTTGAATGCGTCGCCTTCAAACCCAAGTGCGAATGCAAGGCGTCTTGCCTGACTCGGTGCAAGGTCCATACCCGGCTCAACCCACTCTTTTACGATTTTCTCTGGAGTTTCTTCTGCTACCTTTTCAATTTCAACGCCACCCTCTGTTGAGACCATAATGACGTTTTTGCTCAAAGAACGGTCAAGTAAGATTCCCAGATAGAACTCTTTTTCAATATCCACACCATCAGTAACATAGATGGTTTTTACCAGCTGACCTTCATCACCTGTTTGAATAGTAACAAGAGTATCGCCTAAAAGTGACTCAGCTGCTTCCCGAACTTCTTCAATTGACCGACACAGAATAACACCTTTTGCGTTGTTCTTTTTGGTGCGTCCTTTACCGCGACCACCGGCATGAATTTGTGCTTTTACAACAAAAAGGCTTGTTCCATTAGACTTCATCTCTTCTGCTGCTTTTACAGCCTCATCAACAGACTGTGTGGCTACTCCGGCAGGAACAGCAATGCCACTTTTTTCGAATAACTCTTTCGCTTGATACTCGTGAATTTTCATGATTTATCTGATTATTCAGTCAACTTTAGGGGTTTAATTTTTCGGTTTAATAATACCCAAATCAACGGCTAAATAAAAGTTAAGCTCTTTTTGTTGTAAGGGATTTATAATTTTTAACTCTTACATCATACAGGTCTTATAATTAATGATAATTTCAAGCGAGACAGTATGAAAGAGATATTATACATAGAGATTAGAGTGGCCGGAGGCGTGTCACTTTTTGTGCAGAGTGTATTCCAAGATAAGATTATTCAAGGGTTGAAGTGGAGCAGCGAAAAACGAGGACTCAGAATTTATGAATATTCAATTTTGCCCGATAGAATTGTAATGATTGCCAATAATGCATGGGGATCAACAACGGATACAATTGAATCTTTCAAAAACTTTTCATCAAAGGCGGTGCTGTTGATCTTAAGAAATGGCGCGACCGATTTAAAAAGTTCATGGATGATATCAACATTTAAGGATTTCGGCCCAAAAAATAGAACTGATGGACTTTATATCTGGGAAGGTGAATTATTTAGCAAAGCACTTTTTAAACAGGCTGACATTGATAATACAGCGATAGAGATCCATCAAAAGGCAGTAAAGCTCGGGCTTGTTGAAAAGCCTGAAAATTATTTACAATGCAGTGCTAATCCCGGGAATCCGCTTGCAGGCTGGATAGTAGAGGCTACTGATCGATGGAGTTGATAGCACTTTTTATGCTCATGGCAATGCTGGCACAAACATTTTTCCATTTTATTTTATCATCAAAGTAGAGCGCCTGGTTGATTTCCAGCTCAATCCCCAAGTAGGAATCACCATTAAATCTCTTTCTGAGGTAGGTTGTGAATCCATCAGCTGATCCTTTATAGGGCTGATTCATTTTTACCCGAAATTCTTTTTTCAAGCTTTTTCTCAAAACTTTGCAGAACTGCTTTTCAGATTCTCTTTTAGGATCATAAAGCAATCCGATGTCATACTCTCGGACTTTGTTATCAAGGATTGGTGTAAATGTGTGAACACTCAAATGAACTGCCTGATACCTTTTATTCAAAATTTTTGAAATCTCCTTTTCAACGCTATCTCTATATGGCGTGTAGAACTGATTAATCAGTTCCTTTTTATGCGGATATGCAGCACTAATTTTTGAGTATAGTTGATGATGTCCAAGAGACCGATTTGGCTCAATCAGCAGTCGTGTCCATGGGTAGGAGAAAAGAGGGGCGTCAAGTTTTTCAGATAGGAAGGTTGCAAATACCGAAGCACCTGGATCCCATCCTCTATGAGTATTTAGAATTTCAACGTCCTGTTCGAAGAGGTGCTTATATTTCTCAGGTACCTGATTACTGCTGTGCTCACATGAAATGATAAATTTACGGGATAAACGATGTTCCACGATTCAGGCAGTCTGTTAATTTGCTGTAAACGGCGAAGAGCTCTTTTTTTGAAAAATTCTCAGGAAGAGCGTTTAGGATGCGCCGGCCAAGTGGTCCCTCCTCAAAAATCAATTCAAGAGCCTCTTTTGATTCAGCTGTGAAAGTGTATTCACTTTCGAGCCGGTCAAAGATAAAACGACATAAATCTCCAGCTTTCATGGTACTGTCTGAAATTCCGAAAAGCGACAGATACTTTTTATCCTCAATTTCAGCATTTTCACCATACTTGATAGTGTTCATCAGCATGTCATAAAGATCATTTTCATGCCAGCTTTTTTGTTCATTTAGAGAACACCAATCAGCAGAAATCAGAGCTTTTGCAAGGTTTACTATCCATTCAATGATTGCGATATCATTGGCGGGGGTTTCCTGAATATCGATAACGCGAATCTCTATGGCATTGCGGTCCCATCGCGACATTGCCCCCCGTGAATTGAGCCATTCATCCTGAAGAATTCCATCCTTGTCGTAAGGAGCAATATCCCGATACATGGTGTCGAATATCTGTTCTCTGTAATCGGCTTCAGTGAAAACTTGTTCTGGTACAATTTTCCCGGTGATTGATGGAATTTTTGCAGAATTAGTTCTATATGCCTCCATTCGGTAATCAAACCACGGCTTTACTTCGCTGTCGGCAATAGGCGAACTGGCGGCGATAGCCGGAATAAGAGGCAGGATTAAACGTAAAGCGGCATGCAGTTTTTCAAAATCTTCATCACCATAAAATGGCAGGTTTAAATGCGTGCTTTGAACATTTGCCCAGCCATGTCCACGACAATCAAAAATACGGTTGTAGGATTCATATATGGGATTGTATTCATGTGGCCAAAGTTTGACTTCATTGAATGGATCCATCCATGGATGAATTGCCCCGGGCATAAGTTTTGCATTAAAGGAATCAAGCTGGCTATTTATTTCATCAACTTGCACCTGAAATGATTCGCCCAGTCCATTGAGTCCGGTGGCCGGACCGTTCGTTTTAATTTCGATAACGTGCAATACAAGTTCATTACTCCAGGCTGTGCCGTTTTGAGGCACTTCATTCACAATTTTGCCGGCAACCTTTTCCAAGAGACGATCGCTGATGGGCAGTACATTTAATGAATCGCGATCTACAATCATGTACTCCATTTCAATCCCATACCCTTCAAAAAGCCGAAGGGGACGTTTATGATTGATCGAAACCGTCATTTCAAGTTCCTCTCTTTTTTCTTTTCGATACGGGATAAAATTTCGCCGATTATAGTGAGGTATAGTTTCTCTTTTAAAATTTCATCTTCAATACCGGAATCTATGCTTGGATTGTCGTTCACTTCAATCACATAAACTTTTCCGTCAATTTCTTTTAGATCAACACCATATAAACCATTGCCGATCAGTTTGGCTGCTTTTAAAGCATATTTCAGAACGTTATCAGGAACCTCATTAACAGGCAATGTGTCCGCTTTTCCCTCATGTGTTTTTCCGTCATTAGTACGTTCATAAATCTGCCAGTGCTTTCGCGCCATGTGATAGCGACACCCATAAAGTGGTTTATCATCTAAAACACCAACTCGCCAGTCGAATGTTGTTGGGATAAATTTTTGTGCAATAAGCAGGTCCGATTTTTCAAACAGCAGATCTGTCTCTTTTTCAAACTCTTCGTTGTTATCTACTTTCACCACACCCTGACTAAAGGAACTGTCAGGTTGTTTAAGAATGCACGGAAACCCCAGCTTTTTGGGGACAACATTCCGATTGTCTCGGGTTAAGATTACTGTTTCAGGGGCAGGCACGTTGTGTTTTTTCAGCAGCTCTGCCAGGTAAACTTTGTTGGTGCACTTCAAAATTGATTCAGGATCATCAATCACAACAAGCCCTTCTGCTGATGCTCGCCTTGCAATGCGATATGTATGATGATTTACACTCGTGGTTTCTCTGATAAAAAGTGCATCAAATTCATTTATTCGTGAAAAATCCTCTTTAGTGATGAGTTCAGTGTAGAAATCGAGAGACTCAGCAGCCTTAATGAATTTTTGAATCGCTTTTTCATCTGATGGCGGCATCACTTCATCAGGATTT
>SKGY01000262.1 GCA_007117235.1 Balneolaceae bacterium | reverse complement strand
AGTTTGTAATCCACATTTTTGCACTATTTAGTATCCATCCGCCATCTGTTTTTATCGCTGTTGTTACCATAGAACCGGGGTCGGAACCATGGTCAGGTTCGGTAAGACCAAAGCACCCAATCATTTCACCTGAGGCTAAACGCGGCAAAAATCGCTGCTTTTGCTCCTCAGTTCCAAATACTGAAATAGGGTACATCACGAGTGAAGATTGCACAGACATAAACGATCTGTAACCGGAATCAACGCGTTCCACTTCACGGGCAATAAGTCCGTAAGCTGTTTCACTTGCACCTGATCCACCGTATTTAGGGTCTATGTTAGCACCGAGCAGGCCAAGATCACCCATCTCTTTGGCGATTTCGATATCAAAAATTTCGTCCTGATTTCCTATTAAAGCTCGGGGCTCGAGATTTGCCTGAGCATATTCACGAGCTGACTCCATAATCATTTTATCATCTTCTGACAGTTCAGACTCGAACAGGTATGCGTCGTCGATATTGAAGGGTAGTTTAGCCATGCTTTGAATAAAATTTATTTGATGAATAAGTCGTTATAAGATCGAAGATAATCAAGTTAAATGAATTATAAATGTAACGAAAAAGGTGCCTCAATTCATATATGAGATAGCAGAAAGGAGAATTAATATATACATATCGCAAACCTTGATTCAGTTAAGTTCAGTTTGAAGAATTTGATTAAATCTATTATTTGATTCGCTCTCTCTGTTTTTTAAAAAAAGAAAAGGAGCCCCCGATCAAAGAGACTCCTTTTTGATTTAGCAATCTATAGATTAGGCGGGGAACGCCTATCTATGGTAATAAAGCAATCATAAATGGTATGTAGCCTTGTGTTAATCCATGATTTTTCGGAGAAACGCAGGCTGTTCAGTGTCGCGCTTGTCAATCCTCTCTGTGCGATCATTCAGCAATGTATCATCGTTGCTGGCACGTTTACGCTCAAATTGAATTGACTCTTTTATATCTTCATCTGCCTCAACTTCCTCGTTAGATCGAATGTATTTGAGGTCGCGACGATGAATTGCCGGAGAGTCTAAATTCTTAAGGTTTTTCTCACCTTTGTAGAATGGTCCGTCAATACTGTTGTGACGCTGTGCAATATCACTCGCTTTAGGCAGTGATGTTGTTCTCTGTTTACTAACAGGATCACTTGCTTTGTTTGGAGCTATTTTTGTTTGACTGCGATCATCACTAAGGTCAAAACCTGTAGCAATAACTGTTACCCGTATCTCTTCGTCGAATGATTCGTCGAGCACGGTACCCAATATTATTTCTGCATCGTCACCGGCTTCCTGCTGGATGATACTTGTTGCAGTTGTTGTCTCACGCATTCCGAGGTTTCCGCCGGCTGAGATATTGACAAGTACGTTTCTTGCACCTCTGATGCTCACTCCATCCAACAGTGGGGAGTTGATCGCTTCGCGTGCAGCAATTTCAGCTCTGTCAGGCCCACTTGCCGTAGCAGAACCCATAATAGCGGCTCCACCGTCAATCATTGTTGTTCTGACATCAGCAAAGTCAAGGTTAATCAGGCCTGGCATCAAGATGAGATCAGAGATACCGCGTGTTGCGTTATAGAGAACCTCATTGGCTTGCTCAAAGGCTTCAACCAGCGATGTATTTTCGTCCGAAATGTCTAAAAGTCGTTCATTCGGGATTACAATAACCGTATCGCAATTTTTCTTCAGTTCGGTGATACCCTCGAGGGCATATTTCATCCGAACTTTACCTTCACACTGAAATGGGGTAGTAACGATACCGACGGTCAAAATACCCTTCCGCTTGGCGATACCTGCAACTACAGGTGCACCTCCGGTTCCTGTACCACCGCCCATTCCAGCAGTTATGAATATCATATCCGCAGAATCTACGGCTTCATCAAGATCGTGACGATTCTCTTCTACAGCTTCACGTCCAATTTCGGGACGAGCGCCTGCACCAAGACCTGATGTTAAGTTGGCACCAACCTGTACGGTGATATCTGCCATATTTTTCTTCAATGCCTGAGCATCGGTGTTAAGCGCGATGTACTCTACGCTATCCAGTCCTTTTGAGATCATATTGTTGATGGCATTACCTCCGCCGCCACCAACTCCGATCACTTTTATTTTTGCATTATCCTGACCTTTCTCGTCAAAGCTAAAGCGTGTGTTTAAGTATTCCATGATTTACTCCTATTTATGATTGCTATTTTTAACGTTCTGTAGATTGCTTGTTCTTGTTTTCTGTAGTGATACATTTTTTGTTTTTTCAAAAGTCATGCTGAACTTGATTCAGCATCTCCCATCTCATTTCCGAATCAGGAGATCCTGACCTACGTCAGGATGACTTCTATCGTCACCCTTCATCAGGATGACAATTCATTAAAGTTCTTTAAACCAGCTCTTCATACGGTCAGTGATATTGTTCATAACTTTCTCCACACCCGATCCTTTTGATGAGGAGGGAACCATTGCCTGGCTATCTGCTCCGCCTGTCTTTAAAGCGTGAAGCACTAACCCCACACTTGTTGCATACATCGGGCTGTTTACTTCTTCAGTTAAACCACCGGCTAAACCAAGTGGCTTTCCTATTTTCGCATCTAAGCCAAGAACTTCATTGGCTAATGGACAAATATTTTTGATGAGAGATCCGCCACCGCTCAAAACGAGTCCGGCACTGAGTGAATCAGCGTAACCGCTTCGTTTCACCTCAATGGCGATGATCTCCATAATCTCTTCCATTCTAGCCTGAATGATTTTAGCCAGAATGCTTTTGGTGATCTCTTTTGGGGGTCTTCCCGCAATTCCCGGAATTGTAATGGATTCATCTTCTTCGATCATATCCACGAAGCATTCACCATGTTGGTGCTTCAACTTCTCTGCCTGATCATCAAGAACACTGAGACCCATTCGAATATCATCTGTCACTTTTTTACCGGCAATGGCGATCACAGCTGTGTGACGAATCGTGTTATCCTGAAATACGGCCAGGTCTGTTGTTCCGCCACCGATATCAACCAAAACCACACCGGCTTCTTTCTCTTCGTCATCCAGAACTGCATATGAGCTGGCTAGAGGTTCAAGAATAATGTCTGCAACCTGGAATCCGGCACGCTCAACACATCGATAGAGGTTTTTTGCAGCTGATACCAATCCGGTAATGATGTGAACTTCAGCTTCCATGCGCATGCCGCTCATCCCAACGGGATCACTGATACCGTCTTGTCCGTCAACCACAAACTCCTGTGGAATGACGTGTAAAATCTGTTGATCAGGGGGGAGCATGATGCGTTGACAATCCTCTAAAAGCCTTTCCACATCCTGAACCGTGATCTCTTTGTCTCGGTTGTTAATGGTGATAACTCCTTTGCTTCGAATGCTTCGGATGTGATCACCTGCAATTCCGACGTTTACAGAGTTAACTTCAATCCCCGATGCAAGCTGAGCCTGTTCAACAGCGGTTTTTATTGCATTAACAGTTTTGTCAATATTAACCACAACACCACGGTTAAGTCCATCACTCGGGGCTTTCCCAACTCCCAGAATATGAATGCGATCCTGATCATCAATCGAAGCTACCACTGCGCAAACTTTCGTGGTGCCGATGTCGAGGCCAACTACGATGCGTTCATTTTCATTTTCCATATATCTACCTTTTACTTTTTTGTTGATTGCTAAATTGTCTTTTATGATTCGAGTGCTACTATTTGATTCCGAAAACGAAGATCTATACTTCTGAATGCCGTTATTCCTTTGCGTGATACTACTTTTGAATAAAATATTTCCCATTGGTTCACACGATCTGTAAACAGTTCCCTTCCAAAAACCAGCCTTACGCCATTCTCATGGCTCAGCGCAACGACGCCTTCCAGTTCATTCCATGCTATTTCACTAATAGTATTCCATGCAATACTGCTTCTGTTTGCCGCAATTAAAAACTCTTCAACCTCTTTCCATGAATCGGTTTGCAGGGTATCAGAACTGAACAGTGCCGGAAAGCCGTAAAGAAGCGGAACGTCAATAACACGTTCAGGAATAATTGGCAGTTTAATTCCACCTTTCGCGACATAGCTTCTGTCTGAATTATTTACAAGCATGGCAATTGGTTTATGCTCACTTATTGTAAAAGAGAGTCTTCCCCTCATAGTCATATTTACCCGCACATCATTTACATATGGCAGAGACTTTAGCTCTTTAAACAGATTGTTGTAATCCACACTATCTGCAAGCATTCCGACTGGTGATTCAATCTGATCTGCCAACTCCTGCTCGTCAGTGAAGTAGTGGCCTTTGAACTCAATACCTGTAATCCGTGTATTTTGCTCAAAATAGATACCTGCAATTACGGCAAGACCCGCAATCAGCGTGACAGCTGCTAACCAGCTTACCAATCGCAGAGGCTGCTTATTTGATTTGATATGTGACTTATCCTTACTCAATTCAATCAGCGGTTTTTAATTTTTTCGGCGAACTCTTCACCATATTTATAAATATCTCCGGCACCCATTGTAATCACGATATCACCCTCTTCAACAATCTCCTCAAGTTTAGCAGTGAGCTGGGTTTTATCGGCAACATAGTGCACATCTCTGTGGCCATAGGTTGTAGCTATATCTGATATCAATTTTCCTGTAACCCCGGTAATCGGTGCTTCTCGCGACGGATATACGTCTGTGACTACAAGTACTTCGGCATCAAAAAATGAGAGTCCAAATTCCTGATACATCTGCTGAGTACGAGAGTAGAGGTGAGGCTGAAATACTGCGACTATTCTACGATCTTCCCAACCGTGCTTTGCACCCTGTATTGTAGCCTGAACTTCTGTCGGATGATGAGCATAATCATCAATCACTAAAATATTCTTGTGGTCAGCCTTCTGCTGAAATCGTCTGAATACTCCTCTGAATCTTTCCAGTCCTGATTTGATATCGGCAAAGTTCATTCCCAGTTCTAGTCCGATTGCAACAGATGCAAGAGCATTTTTAATATTGTGATCACCCGGCGCCATCATTTGAACTTCACCGAGAACCTTCTCTTCAAATAGAACTGTAAAGATACTTTTAAACTGATCCTGATCTATGTTAAGAGCTCTTACCTGAGCCTGCGGAGTAAATCCATAGCTGATGGTTCTGCGCTTGATACGCGGTAAAATGCTTCTTACAGCGGGGTTATCGAGACAGACAATGACCGCTCCGTAAAAAGGAACTTTATTGGCAAACTCTACGAAGGCGTTTTTTACATCATCAAGATCTTTATAGATGTCGAGATGTTCTGCTTCTATATTTGTAATAACAGCCATTGAAGGAGAGAGCCTCAAAAATGTTCTGTCAAATTCATCTGCCTCTACAATGATTATATCACCCTTACCAACCACAGCATTTGTTTTATCAAAACTGTGAACTCGTCCGCCTACGATAATGGTTGGATCGAAACTTCCGTCCTGGACTACATGGCCGGCTAACGTCGTTGTAGTTGTTTTTCCATGGGTGCCTGCAATACCTATTCCATACTTGGTTCTCATTAGCTCAGCAAGCATTTCAGAGCGTTTGATGACGGGAATTTGTTTAGCTATAGCAGCCTTGGTTTCCTCATTTTCTTCAGCTTTTACTGCGCTGGTGTAAACTACCACGTCAGCTCCCTCAATATTGGAAGCTTGATGGCCTTTATAAATTGTTGCTCCGAGTTCTTTCAGTCGATCAGTTGTGTCACTCATGTTACTGTCTGAACCGGTAACTCTATAACCTCTGATCAGTAGAATTTCTGCAATTCCACTCATACCAATCCCGCCAATACCCACCATGTGGATCTGTTTGGTTCGGCCAAATACAGGTTGTGTTTGAATGGAATCGCTCATCTGTTTACTTCTCTACAAGGTTTATAATTTCGGTTGCAATGTTTGATGCAGCTCTGGGTTTCGCCATTTGCAGCATCGAATCACTCATTTTGTTCAGTTTCTTTTCACTAAAAATGATTTTTTTGATAATGCTTGTCATCTCCATCTCCATATCTTCTTCTTTTAAAAGAATTGCTGCTCCGGCTTTAACCATAGATGATGCATTTTTAGCCTGATGATCTCCCGCAACATTGGGGGAGGGCACAAAAATAGCCGGTTGACCCAACAGCATTAACTCACTGCATGTACTTGCTCCTGAACGCGTCAGAACAAGGTCAGCTGCACCGTAGGCTAGTGACATGTCATCGATGTATGCAGTAAGCCTTACATTCGGATAGGTCTCTTCAGACAGTTTTTTATTTAACTCATCAAAATATCGCGGACCACACTGCCATATGATTTGTATTCCCAGGGCATCATGTAACTCTTCCAGGTTCTCAAGCATAGCACTGTTTATAGCGGCCGCCCCGCCACTGCCACCCATCACGAGCAGAACCGGATGTTTTTCCTTAAAGCCATAAGCTTTAACTGAATCTTTTTTGTTGGCCGCTGTGAGTTGCTTTCGGACAGGGTTTCCTTCGAGCCACACCTTTTCATCGGGTAAAAACTTAGCGGCACCATCAAATGCAGTGAATATCAGTTTTGCATGTTTGGCAAGAAGTCGATTTGTAACACCCGGGTAGCTGTTCTGCTCCTGAATCACAATTGGGATGCCCATTTTAGATGCGACCCAGCCAACAGGTCCGGCAGCGAATCCACCACAAGCAACCAGGACATCGGGCTTGAACTGTTTCAAAATCGAGACACTCTGAATAATGCTTGTAATCAGCTTAAACGGGAAAAGAAGATTTTGAGGTGTTAACCGTCTGTGAAATCCACTAATCCAGACACTTTTAATATCATATCCCGACCTTGGAACAGCTTCCCACTCCATCCGGTCTTTTGTGCCTACAAAAAGAATGTCAGCATCAGGTCTTGAACGTTTTAATTCATCAGCAATGGCAATAGCCGGATATACATGTCCACCCGTACCGCCGGCAGCCAACAGCACCTTCAAAGGTGTGCCTTCACTGGCCGATGATTTTGCAGATGATATGTTTAGTTCAGCGGTTGTCATTATCCGATATAAAACCTGTTTTTAATCTGTCGGTTGTATTTTGAGATATTTAGAAGTATTCCGACCATTACTCCGGCAAAAAGCATGCTTGTTCCACCGTAGCTGATAAACGGCATTGGCAATCCGGTAACCGGAAATAAACCCGTAGCCACTGCGGCGTTAACAAATCCATAAAGTGTGATCATCAGCGTTGCACCAACGGCCATTAGAGTACCCAGTACATCGGGCGCATGGCGGGCAATTACTGCAATGCCACGGAAGAGGATCACCACAAAGACCAGAATCAGTGCAAAAGCACCAAATATTCCGTACTCCTCAGCGATGATCGCGAATATAAAATCGTTATAGGGGGCGGGTAGAAAGTCACGCTGCGTGCTCTTACCGATTCCAACTCCAATTAACTGACCCTTCGCAATAGCTATTTGCGCCTGCTGAGCCTGATAACCGCTGGCAGATTCCAGATTTTCACTATTGATATCTGAAATTTGTGTGATGTATTGTGTAACCCGGCTTTGCCGTTCAGCAGAGCTCATTACCAGAGTAGAG
The DNA here is from genome assembly GCA_007117235.1 of Balneolaceae bacterium. Taxonomy (GTDB): domain Bacteria; phylum Bacteroidota; class Rhodothermia; order Balneolales; family Balneolaceae; genus Rhodohalobacter. The sequence continues at coordinate 3,432 of SKGY01000262.1, read as the reverse complement.
CCACCTATGAGGCCAATCAGTATGAGTCCAAAAATTTGTACAACGCTGATTCGACCTACAAACATCAGAAAGATGCAGATAGCCATTAAAAGTGCAGCACTGCTGAAATCTTCTAACGCGATTAAAAAGCATGTTATTGAGACCCAAACAAGAATTGGCAAGAATGCTCTTTTAAAATCCTTGATATAACTCTGTTTTTCATGTAAAAGCACAGCTACGTGTATGATCAGCGCAATTGTGGCAAATGCTGAAGGCTGAAAAGAAAATCCTGCAATAGAAAGTGATCGTCTTGCACCGAATACCATATCACCATAGATCATAACAGCAATCAATAGCAGCCAGCTGAAAACAAGCGCAATTCGACTGAATCGTGCCAGTACATTGTAATTTATCTTAGAAACAAACAGCATTGCGATAAATGCAATCCCCAGTTTAACGATATGGCCTGAAACCAAACTACCTGCAGTAGTGCCGTGCATCTGAGCGAAGTAGGCAATAGAGGAGTAGACAGCCATGGCTCCGAACATCATCAGCATAAACACACAAACAAGAATTATGCGATCACTTCCTTGTGCAGGAGCATCGAGCTCTTCTTGTGTGGTTCCAAATATGGATCCGACTTTGTTATTTGGTGTAGTGTAATGCAAGTGTTGTTATTTATGTGATTTTCTGCGTTTTACTTCTGTTTATAGTTCTAAAACTGCTTTTTTGAACTGATCGCCCCTGTGCTCATAGTTATTGAACATGTCAAAAGAGGCACATGCCGGACTCAGTAGTACAACCTCTCCACGCTTTGCAGTTTTCTTTGCGAGTTTGACTGCCTCTTTCATATCGCCTGCTTCAACCATATGCGGAACAACTGAACCCAACTGTTTTTTAATTGCTTCTTTAGCCTCACCAATTGCGATGATTGTATGTACTTTCTCCTTGATCTGACTGTCCAGCTCGTTGTAGTCATTTCCTTTATCCCGTCCGCCTAGAATAAGGGTCAAGGGCACATTAAAACTGTCAAGAGCGTACCAAACGGCATTGATATTTGTGGCTTTGCTGTCATTGTAATAGGTGACGCCATCTAAAGTCCTCACTTTTTCAAGTCTATGAGCAACACCCTCAAACGATTTCAGGCTCTCCCTGATAAATTCGTTGCGAATTTCAGAAGCTCTGGCTGCAAGAGCCATTGCCATGCCGTTTTTGAGATTATGATTACCTGGTAGTGCGATTTGATCTATAGCCATAAGGCTCTCCTCTTTGTTGTCGAGATTAATCATCAATTGCCCGTTGCGGACAAAAGCTCCGTTAGGTACTTCGTGTTCAGTAGAAAACGCCGCCATTTTGGGGTGATTTTTACCGTTCAATAACCGTTTTGCGAAATTCTTTACTACCGTATCGTCATCATTGTAGATGAACCAGTCATTCTCATTCTGATTTTCAGTGATTCTGAATTTTGATTCGCAGTAAGCCTGAAAGTTCTGATTATATCTGTCCAGATGATCAGGCGTGATATTTAAAATCATACTAATGGAAGGGTGGAAACCTGAAATGTGATCAAGTTGGAAACTGCTCACTTCAAGTAACAGATCACTATCGGGTGATGTACTCTTTACCTGTTCAGATAGTGCGGTACCTATATTACCTGCCATGATGTAATCTTTGCCGGCTTTGGTCCACACATCAGATAACCAGCTTGTTACAGTGGTTTTTCCATTGCTTCCTGTTACCGCCACGATAGGCGATAGATTGAACCATGACGCTACTTCAATTTCAGAGTAGATCGGTTTACCATTATCTTTGTAGTGCACAGCAATCGATGATGTTGACGGCACACCGGGGCTTAACACAAGCATGTCACCTTCCATCGCTTTACTGCTGTGTCCGCCCGACTCAAATAATATGTTGTTCTTCTGAAGACGCTCTTTAACACTATTGTCTATCTCAGATATGTCTGATAAGAAGGGGATAGCGCCTTTCTCTTTTAGGAGAATTGAGACGGCAACTCCGCTTCGGGCAGCTCCTGCAACAACGATATGTTTGTTTAAAATATCTATCATCGCAGTTTCAGGGTTAACAGACTCAGGATTGCAAGCAGGATTGCAATAATCCAGAAGCGAGCCACAATTTTAGATTCGTGCCATCCTTTCTTTTCAAAATGATGGTGAATAGGTGTCATCAGGAATACACGCTTGCCTTCTCCATACTTTTTCTTGGTGTATTTGAAATATGTTGTCTGAATGATGACAGAAAGAGTCTCCACAAAAAAGATTCCGCAAATAATCGGAAGCAGAAGTTCTTTATGAATCATAAGAGCAAGGGCACCAAGTGCACCGCCAATTGCGAGTGAACCTGTATCACCCATAAAAACCGAAGCAGGATGAGAGTTGTACCATAAAAATCCTAAACATCCACCAACCAATGATGCAGCAAAAATAGTAAGCTCACCTGATCCCGGCAGATACATAATGTTGAGGAAACTGGAGAAGTCAACACGTCCGGATACATAGGCGAAAATTCCTAAAATAGTGCCTGCAATTGCAGATGTGCCGGTTAACAGACCATCAAGACCGTCTGTTAAATTAGCCGCATTGCTCACAGCGGTAATCACAAAAACAACAACCGGGATATAAATTACCCATCCCCATTCCGGGCCAAATATTGCATAGTCAATATTAACATCCTTCAAAAAGGGAACCGTAGATAGCGTATTGAAACTTTCAAATGCCGGCCAGAAGAAGAGGGTCGCACCAATCACCAAACCTACAACTACCTGTCCGCAAATCTTAAACCAGCCGTGAAGTCCGGATTTATTCTTCTTCACAACTTTGATGTAGTCATCGATAAATCCAACACCACCAAGTACGAGCATGACAAACACAATCATCCAGGTGTAGATGTTGGTGAGATCCATCCAAAGTAACGTAGGAATCACCGTAGCAAGAATTATTATAACGCCTCCCATAGTAGGCGTATTAGCTTTACTGAGGTGGGAGTCGAGTCCAATATCTTCTCTTATGACCTCTTTGAGCTGCATTTTTTGAAGCCAGGTAATAATCTTCTTACCAATAAGCAGGCTAATAAATAGCGCGGTAACTGCTGCAAAGGCTGTTCGTGTAGTGATAAAATCAAATGCACCGAATCCCGGCGGATTAAACATATCATCCAATAAATCTATCAGGTGGTACAGCATTAGATCACCTCCCGGGTTGATTTATGGCCATTTTTATTCTTCTTCAATGCCAGCCGTGCTTCTTCACGATCATCAAAATGAGATCGAATACCATCAATCTCCTGATATGTTTCGTGACCTTTTCCTGCAATCAGAATGATGTCATTTTCATCAGATTCAGTAATAGCCGCATGGATAGCCTTTTTCCTGGAAACGATTGATTTGTATAAAAAATCACTGGAAAACCCTGTCTTGATATCCTTAATGATTTT